>JABHUE010000063.1 GCA_018672825.1 Pseudomonadota bacterium
AAGCCGTACTTAAACCTGCCTCCGAAAGTCCCAAGCAGGATCTAAGTCCTGCCCCGCCTGCACCGACCACTACGACATCATGTTGGTGATGTTGAATCTTATAATTTCCAGTTGGCATTTATCCGGCCTTTAAATCGTAAAAATCGAGGTAATGGTAGCAGCGAGAATTGCAATTCCAATAAATCGGGTGATTCGGATCAAGGTTCGCTGAAGTGGATTTGCAATGTAATCTTCAATAACAACCTGAAGACCTAAAAGCGAATGCACTAGAAGCGCTATTAGCAATACGGTCATTGCAAATGAATTGAACATTGTCGCTAACCAAGAGATTACGGTCTGGTACTCGAAGTCAGGCAGCAATAGCATTTGGAAAATAAACCAAAGTCCAAAAGGGGTAAGGACCAAAGCTGACCCTCGTTGCCATCTCCAATGCTGAAGCCCCGGCTCGCTCGAAGGTGTGTTCACGAGTTCGCGATCCAGATAATCATTTAAAGCGCGATCAGAATGGCAACAATCCCTGCCGTAATAGAGCACGCAACGACGATCCATCCGGACCGATAAACATTTTTGATGTCGTATCCATATCCCCGATCCCAACAAAGATGACGGAGTCCATTAGCCAGGTGATAGAAGAAACCAAAAAGCCCTAGCGCGATGAGTCCCGTGCCGTAGCCGCTACTCAAAAATTGTTGGACGATCGCAAAAACCGACTCCCCAAGCGCCAGTGTGATAACCCATCCGGCAAGTCCAACCGCGGCAGCACTAAGAAATAAACCAGATACTCGATGCAAACTCGACAGTACAGCCGTTAACTGCGGTTTATAAATCTGCAAATGCGGCGAGATTGGTCTGGGTCTGGAGTTGGTCATTTTTATTTCGAACAGAGGATAAAGACTAAAAGTCTATACAGCGCCCACGACGCTCCCAATCCCCGTAACGGGTTGGGTCCGGGTGAGATAACTCCTCCCGACGCTCTGTCGATGGGATTTCAATCTCGCTTTTTGACCCCGAGTCCGGACGAGGCGCTTCGGATTTCTTGATATCGGATATGGTAGATTTAGAGTCTGTCATTGATTTTATTGTGCGCCGCAACAATAGTGATTTTGACGCTTGCGGGTTTCTGATGCAACCCGGATTTTTATTCATGTTGACGCGTAATCTTAATTCAAAAACAGTGAAATTTTCGTCAGATATCGGACCACATCTGATCGCAATCTAAATTCGCTTCAACACCCTTTTTTTGGAGAGTCGCTAAGATGGAAACCGTTGTGATCAGGTGTACCGGCGAAGATTCAACAACTTTTTTACAGAATCAACTTACCGCAGACATCGAGTCAATTTCTCAAGAGCAATGGGGTTTTGCCGGTTACTGCTCAGCGAAAGGCCGGTTATTCGCCACCTTTGCTGTATTTCCAATCCCTGAAGGCTTCTATCTGGTCACTCACGCGAGTGTCGTGGAAGCCGTAGTCGCTCGATTCGAACTTTTTAGAATGAGATCTAAAGTCAATTTTACAGTTGAACACGATTGCCGAATGATTTGCGAATACTCCACCCGGCCGCAAACCCTACCGGAATCATTTGCTAAGTATATGAGAGCGAATATTTCACAGCCGATCAAACTTGGCGTAGTCTCGCAAGCCTTAGTAACCAGTCAGTTAACCGCGGTAGAGATCGACGATGAAAATGTCTTGGACCAAAATCTTGCAGTAGCACTCTCTGAGAATGGGATCGCGTGGGTCGAGCAAAGCATGACCGAAAGATTTCTTCCCCAGTCTCTTAATCTCGACCTTATCGGGGCTGTCAGTTTTAAGAAAGGATGCTACCCAGGGCAAGAGATCGTCGCACGAATTCGATATCGAGGAAAGCCCAAGCAACGCATGATCGCGGCTCAACTTCCGGCATCCTTCGAGGGCGTGATTGGTGACGCGATCGATCTTGGAGATGACTCAGATAGCAGAAATGCAACGATCGTGTGCAGAACCTACGATTCTATTCAAGATCGCATTCTGATGTTGGCAACCGTACCCATCTCAGCACTGGATTCAAACTTGACCCAGCACGCAATAGCCGATCGAATCTCAATTAAACGAATCGATTTACCCTACACTGTGCCGACAGAAACGGTAGATGGCGCGGCATAATTAATCATTTGCAACACCGTCTGATGAATCGGGGGGTATGATTTGAAAGTAAGTCTCGCCCGGGAGAATAAGACCTAACTGCTCTCTCGCCCGGCCCTCAATCGCCTCCATCCGGTTTTTTATTTCGTTTACATCGGCATGCAGTTGATCATTCCGCTCTCGAAGCGTGATATTTTCAGCCTGCAAAGAACTCACCGTTTGTTGGAGACGAAAAAGATCTATGACATTGCTTTTCCCGAACCAAAGTGCGTATTGCAGACCTAACACCAGCGCGCACAGTACAGAGATAAGCGTTCGGACCCACATCAACTTGCGGCTACGACCAATTAACTCGCCTGAAGATGCGCAAACGCATTCAGACCCGCGTATCGGGCTTGATCACCCAACTCTCGCTCAATCCAGAGGAGCCGGTTGTATTTGGCCACACGCTCAGAGCGGCAGAGCGAACCCGTTTTGATTTGTTCCGCACCCACTCCAACAGCAAGATCAGCGATCGTCGTATCCTCTGTCTCCCCTGAGCGATGGGAAACAGTCACCCCATAATGATTAGCTTGCGCAAGACGTACCGTCGCCAGCGTTTCACTTAGCGTTCCTATTTGATTAACCTTGACCAGGATTGAGTTACCAACGCCCTGATCAATACCGCGCTCAAGAAATTTGGAATTAGTAACAAACAAATCATCTCCTGTCACTTGAACCCGCCCACCGAGCAGTTTAGTGAGCGCTGCCCAACCCTCCCAGTCATCTTCGGCTAGAGGGTCTTCTATCGAGATTATCGGGGCTCTGTCGATCCATTCTTTAATGAGATCAATAAATTCAATGGTTGAGTACGATTGATTGCTCGCGCCCAGAACATACTTTCCATCTTGATAAAATTCAGAACTCGCCAAATCTAACCCAAGAGCAATATCCTGTGGCAATTGATAACCGGTCTTTGAAATAGCATCCAAAATAATTTCCAGTCCAGCCTCGTTTGAGGGTAAATCGGGCGCGAAACCACCTTCATCTCCGACTCCAGTTTGACTTTTATTTTGAATCAACACTTTTCTGAGCTGATGGAAAATCTCAACGCCTGCGCGTAACGCATCACTAAAACTTGATAATCCAACGGGCAGCACCATGAACTCCTGAAAATCAATGCTATTGTCTGCATGCGCCCCGCCATTAAGAATGTTCATCTGGGGAACAGGTAATCGATCAGGGTTAGGATTGTCATGTAGTTCAGAAATATGACGAAACAACGGTATATTTTTCGCAACCGACGCGGCGCGAGCCACTGCCAAGGAAGCCGAGAGAATCGCATTTGCGCCGAGTCTTTCCTTCGTGGGCGTACCATCAAGCCCAATCATTGCGCTGTCAATATCCGGCTGAGCCATGGCATCTCGATCTCTCAGCAAACTGGCAATTTCAGTATTGACGTTAAAGACGGCCTGGGTGACCCCTTTTCCGTCGTAGCGATCTGGATCCCTATCCCTTAACTCAAGCGCTTCTCGGCTACCCGTCGAGGCGCCGGACGGAACAGCCGCGCGTCCAATCGCGCCTCCAGCCAAATGCACCTCAGTTTCAATGGTTGGAAATCCCCGCGAATCAAGAATCTCTCGAGCTAAAATTTTAGAAATTTTTGCATTTGAGGGCATGAGAAAACCTACTTTAAATGGTCAAAAGACTGGCAACTGGTGAAGACCCGATCAACATTTATCAGGTCTTCAAGCAACGGCTTTAGCAGTTCAAGCGGCCATGCATTTGGCCCATCGCTTAATGCTCTATCCGGATTAATATGGGTTTCCATAAAGATGCCCGATACGCCTGCGGCAACCGCGGCGCGAGCGAGGATCGGTACGAACTCGCGCTGCCCCCCCGATTGATCCCCACCCGCCCCTGGCAGTTGCACTGAGTGGGTCGCGTCGAAAACGACGGGAAAACCGAGATCATCCATAATTTGGAGACTTCTCATGTCGACCACAAGATTGTGGTAGCCAAACGAACTTCCGCGCTCGCACAAGAAAATTTCTTGCCCACCTGCCGCCTTTGCTTTTTCTGCTACGCCGCGCATCTCCTGTGGGGCCATAAACTGCCCTTTTTTAATATTCACAGGACAACCAGTTTTAACAGCAGCAACAATAAGATCAGTTTGTCGGCATAAAAACGCAGGTGTCTGAAGAACATCAACAACATCGGCGGCCAAGGTTGCCTGTTCTGGCGTATGCACGTCGGTCAGCAAGGGAAGACCGGTTTCCTGCCTGACATCATCCAAAATTCGAAGACCTTCTTCCAATCCAGGTCCTCGATAAGAGGTGCCCGATGATCGATTCCCTTTATCAAACGACGATTTATAAATCACCAGTAGGTTCAAAGACTGGGCGATCTCCGCCAAACGTGAAGCCGTAGATAATGCATTTTCACGACTTTCGATCACGCACGGGCCTGCTATTAAGAAGATTGGGTGCTTACGGCCAACCGGTCTATCAAACACGCTCACTCGCCCGAGACCTTCGCCGTCCGTCTATTATCGATATCGCCTTTTATGTGCCGGCCCGCAGCCGCAACAAATGCTGAAAAAAGTGGGTGTCCATCTCGCGGTGTGGACTTAAACTCGGGGTGGAACTGACAGGCCACAAACCACGGATGAGACGGTACTTCAACCATTTCGACAAGATTATCGATCGATTTTCCCGAGACCGACAACCCTTTTTCTTCTAATTCGGCAAGAAACGTATTATTCACCTCATAGCGATGTCGATGACGCTCATAAATATCGGTCGCACCATAGATCTGAGCGCACTTTGATCCTTCTTTTAGCGAAGCGCGCTGCGCGCCAAGGCGCATAGTACCGCCCAGATCGTCGCCACCTCCTCTCGCGACTGTGCCACCGTCTGATTTTGTCCACTCCGTTACAAGCGCAACCACTGGAAACGGTGTCTTTTGATCAAATTCTGTACTGTTGGCATGGCCCATTCCCGCCACATTTCGAGCGTATTCAATAACAGCAATTTGAAGTCCAAGACAGATACCCAGGTAAGGGACTGCCGCGCTCCGGGCATACTCAACTGCGTTAATCATGCCTTCCGTCCCGCGTTCGCCGAATCCACCGGGCACAAGAATGCCATCGACGCCTGTTAGATTCTTCTTCGCATCGTGGGATGTTTCAAGCGTTTCGGCATCAAAATATTTCACGTTGATCCTCACCCGATTGGCAATCCCCGCGTGAACTAAAGCCTCAGAAAGCGACTTGTAGGATTCAGTCAATGAGACATATTTCCCAACCATGCCAATTGTCACGGTTGTTTCAGGAGTTTCCATCGCTGACACAACGCTGTCCCATTCATTTAAGTCAATATGGTGATTATTTAACCCTAGATGCTTCACGACTGTGCTGTCTAAACCCTGGTCATGGTACCGACGCGGAATCGAATAAATATTTGAAACATCTTCAGCGGAGATTACCGAACTCTCTTCAACATTTGTGAATAGAGAAATCTTTCGCCGAGCATCAGCCGGGAGAGGTTGCTGGGCTCGACAAAGTACGATATCCGGCTGAATTCCGATGCTGCGTAATTCTTTAACGGAATGCTGTGTTGGCTTGGTCTTGATTTCTCCGGCGGTGAGTAACGCTGGGACCAAGGTAAGATGAAGAAATATTGTTTGCTCACGTCCAAGTTCAATGCGCATTTGCCTAATCGCCTCAAGAAAGGGTAACGATTCAATATCGCCCACCGTCCCCCCAATCTCAACCAAGCAGATGTCGTAACCTTTCCCGGCCGACAGTATCGACGCTTTTATTTCATTCGTAATATGAGGAATAACCTGAACCGTCCCCCCAAGAAAGTCGCCCCGCCTCTCTTTTCGAATCACGGTTTCGTAGATCTGACCCGTTGTGAAATTATTTTTTCGCCCCATCTGAGTCCGAACAAACCGCTCATAATGACCCAGATCAAGGTCGGTCTCAGCCCCGTCATCGGTAACGAACACCTCGCCATGTTGAAAAGGGCTCATGGTGCCAGGATCAACATTGATATAGGGATCGAGCTTTACAAGCGTCACAGAGAGGCCGCGGGCCTCGAGCAACGCTCCTAAAGAAGCAGCAGAAAGCCCTTTGCCGAGGGAAGACACAACACCACCGGTGATAAAGGCATATTTTGGGAAAAGTCCGTCGGGCATAGTTTTACTCTTCTGGGCGGGCTCTAAAGACGCCATCACGATAAAGGGCGTTAAAGTCAGTAATCCCGACGGACGGAAAGGTTAACAGAACTCGAGGCGGGCGTAAATTCAAAACTCACCTGATGCCTGAAAACCACTCAAATCTCGCAGCAAAAAATCAACTCCGGGCTGATTTTCGGTCGCCGCAAACTTAGCCTCGGTAACAACGCCCGGCATGCAAACAAATTGGTCACGGGCGTAAACCATTGGGATTCGCGCCCGCTCCCAACTGGGAATTCTCATCTCCTGAAGCAGGACTCGCAGGCTTCGCGTCCGGTGATTGGCGTGGGCCGGCCGAACTCTAATGTTGCCTCGTTTCCATCTCAATTCCAGCGAATAGTTACCCAGTGCTTCTATCGAAACGCCTTTTCCAATTACCTGAACTGACCTGATTTCAAGATTCGATTCCGTCACTACCACCTCCTCACGCGGCCAATCCCATACCTTCAAATCTCGACAGAACTCATCTATTCCGCCTGGCACAATGAAGATCCCTTCTTTGTTCACTCGAGCAAGGGCTGAATATTTTTCATGACGGAGAACAAGACGGGAGCCCGCAGCACCCACTCTCACCTGTCGAAGAAATTCTTGCAGTGCTTTCTCGGTTGCTACATGGAATCCTTTGATACGAAACCAATATCTCAACAGGTTACTCTGCCGGTCGGTACTGAGACATAAAAAACGTGCCTTGCCCACCGATCCATCTATTTTAAGTCGACAGGAATGGTCGACGTGTCCGCAAAATTGAAGATCTTGGCTTGCTGTCTCATCCAAAATGTTCTGAATTTCACGAAATCCCTGACTCGTTCGCAAAACAACCGACTGGGTGTGCGGCCACCTTCGTTCGATACTTGGAATAACCTGATTTCTGATGTAATTTCGATCGTACGCATTATTGTCATTTGAGGAATCTTGCAGATAATTAATATTATAATTTTCAGCGTAGGCGTAGATTTCGTCGCGGGTGACCTTCAACATTGGTCGAATAACCCTCATTCCATACAATAATTGAATCTCACGCATCCCCCCAAGACCCAAGACTGATGCGCCCCTGAGTAATCGAAATAAAAAAGTCTCGAATTGATCATTAGCATGATGGGCCGTCAACAGAATAGCGTTTGGCCTCGACACTTTGGAAAACCATTGATAGCGATTTTCGCGGGCGATCGACTCAGAAGGTTTAGACCGGCTTTGCTCAACGAGTCGAATACTCTTAAATTTGATCTTAAGCGCTTCTGCTTGACGTCGACAGGACAACTCCCATCGGTCCGAACCAGAAGACCAGCCATGGTTCACATGAAGCGCATGCACCGGACACGAAAATCGTCCTCGAAGATTGGCGCAGACATCCAAAAGCACGCTCGAATCAACCCCGCCACTAAATGCCACATTGATTTCCGACCCGCCATAATGATGAACTGCAGACCAAACTCTTTCTTCGATAACATTTTGCGGCAAAACGTTTTTAACTTCAGGCGCCCTTGAACCGCCCGAACGACCTCAACTTGGTTTCTCGTTGATTCAATAATGTTTCTGGGGATAGGAGACTCAGATCTTCCAAATGGCGGCTGAGACTCTCCTTTAGGCTGTATGCAGCCTGATCGAGATCCCGATGAGCACCGCCGAGAGGCTCTTTAATAACTTCATCGACCAGCTTATTTTCAAAAAGACTATCTGATGTAATTTTCATCGCTGCTGCTGCGGATTCCGCCTTGTCGGGGCTCTTCCATAAAATTGACGCGCAACCCTCGGGGCTGATTACCGAGTATGTCGAGAATTCCAGCATAATCAAACGGTCACACACCCCTATTGCCAATGCGCCTCCAGATCCCCCTTCCCCAATGACCGCGGAAATAATCGGCACCTTAAGACCCGCCATTACTGCAATCGTTCTTGCAATCGCCTCGCTTTGGCCCCGCTCCTCTGCGCCAATGCCGGGATAAGCCCCTGGGGTATCAATCAGCGTTACCACCGGCAGTTTAAACCGATCCGCAAGATTCATTAGTCTCTGGGCCTTTCGATATCCTTCGGGGCTTGGCATTCCAAAATTTCGTTTAACTTTATTCTTGGTATCTCTTCCTTTCTGATGACCGATTAGGACAACGCCAACACCGCCGAGTCGCGCTAACCCGCCCACGATTGCCTGATCATCGGCATACATCCGATCTCCTGATAATTCCTGAAAATGGGTAAATACGTGAGGAATATAATCAAGCGTGTGTGGACGTTGAGGGTGACGAGCTAGTTGAGTCACCTGCCACGGGGTTAACGAAGAAAATACCTCTCGAGTGAGTTTTTGACTCTTTGTCTGAAGTCGAGAAATTTCTCGCTGCAGATCCAGCTCGCCATCCGAATCTACCCGCCTCAATTCTTCAATTTTGGCCTCAAGATCAACGATCGGCTGTTCGAAATCCAGAGAATTATTCATGATTAACTTTACCTTCAGTAACTATGGAAAGCGCGTTGAAAACTACGCCGCCAGGTTATCAATCTTTGACAGGTTCTGGGCAGTCAGAAGACTTGAACGATACAGAAACTTTACCCCAGACTCTCCCGCCAAAGTAAGAAGTGACTCAATTAGATCCTCGTCAGGTTGAACACGCCATTGATCCCCTAATGACATTGAAAGGCTGTCCCCTTCCTGATTTAGATACTCGATATTGATATTCGTTGGCCCGGGCACGAACTTCCGAAGCATCCCTTGCAGATCCTGGATAATTTTCGCGCCCGCTACTCCCTGTGGAAGCGAAACGGATAAACTCGTTAGCGCGCGTTCCCGAGCCTCTTTTAACGTCCAGATCCCTTCTATTTTTAACGATAAGAGGCCCGATCGATCGTCAACCCCGGTGAGCCCCCTCGTCAACACGATTCCGTTACTGGAAAGCGCTGACCTAAATTGTCCATAGGTATCCGGAAAAACACTCACGTCTGCAAAACCTGTCCCATCATCCAATTGAAAAAACGCCATGGTTTCACCACGACGATTCTGAAATGTCCGCAACCCCTGGACCAAGCCGCTCAGAGTAACCACGCGCTCCGGTGTTGGTCGAGTTTGCGCGATTGACTCCGAGACCAGCTGGGAAATTTCAGACCGGTGATGCGCCATCGGATGGCCAGTTAAATAAAATCCGAGGCTGTGCCGCTCCATCTCGAGCGCTTTCCGGGCAGTCCAGGTTGGAAAGCCGGACTTAAGCGAAACAATTTCTTCGGTCAGGGGAAGTCCAAACATATCATTTTGGCCTGAAGAGAGGTTTGCAATGTGTTGACCGGCGGCCTCCATCGCCTGAGGAAGCTGACCAAACAACTGGGATCGGGCAGAACTAAAGCTGTCGAGTGCGCCGGCACAAATGAGCGCCTCAAATGTTTTCTTGTTCACTTTTTGCGAGTCAACTCGTCGACAAAAAGACATCAAATCGGTAAAGGCTCCATTTAGACTTCTTTCGTCGAGGATATTCTCGAGCGCCTTTTCGCCTACCCCTTTAACTGCCCCGAGTCCGTAAATAATGCTGCCGTCTGAATCTACTGCAAATTTTAAAGATCCCTGGTTTATATCTGGGGACTGAATAGAGAGCCCAAGCGCTTTGGCTTCGTTAATCAATATGACAACTTTATCGGTGTGCTCCATGTCGGCTGATAGCGCAGCCGACATAAACTGGGCCGGGTAGTGCTTTTTCAGCCATGCGGTCTGATAACTCAACAACGCATAGGCCGCTGAATGAGATTTATTAAACCCATAACCTGCAAACTTTTCGATCAGATCAAAAATGTGAACAGCATTTTCAGCCTTAACCCCTCGTTCTGTCGCGCCATCGATGAATATCTGCCGTTGCCGCTCCATCTCCTCAGGCTTCTTTTTGCCCATCGCACGGCGCAGTAAATCTGCTGATCCCAGCGAAAAACCCGCCAGGGATCGCGCGATCTCCATAACCTGTTCTTGATAAAGAATAACGCCATAAGTAGGCTCTAAAACCGTTTTCAACATATCATGCAGATAGGACACGGGCTGCCGGCCATGTTTCCGGTCAATAAAATCATCCACCATCCCTGACTGGAGGGGTCCCGGACGAAACAGCGCAACCAAAGCCACTAACTCGTCAAATCGATCCGGGCGCAATCGTTGGATTAACTCCTGCATGCCTCTGGATTCCAACTGGAATAACGCTGTCGTCCGGCCCGTACAAATCAACTTATACACGTCAGGGTCATTAGGCTCTAACCGTTCAAGATCAAGCTCGGTTTCCCCTGCCTCGACACGATCATGATTGATCAGTTTCACAGCCCAATCGATCACGGTCAGGGTTCGCAATCCTAGAAAGTCAAACTTCACAAGCCCGATAGATTCAAGATCATCTTTATCGAATTGGGTAACCGCCTGGCTCATGCCATGCTCCCAATAGAGTGGCGAAAACTCTGAGATTGGTTCTGGCGCGATGACAAGACCGCCCGCATGTTTACCCGCATTTCGCGGCATACCTTCAAGTCTTAGACCGTTCTCGATTAGTTGAGTCACTTCCGCTTCGTTTTTGAAACGCCGCCGCAGTTCATCGTCTTGCGCAAGCGCTTTTTCAAGCGTCATCCCCACTTCAAACGGAACCAGTTTGGCGAGCGTATCGCAGAACCCGTAGGGCATGCCCATCACACGCCCAACATCTCTCACAACGGCTCGAGCGGCCAATGTGTTGTAGGTAATGATCTGAGCAACCTTGTCTGCGCCATATTTCTGACTAACATAATCAATGACCCGATCTCGGCCAACCATGCAAAAATCAATATCAAAATCAGGCAATGAAACGCGATCGGGATTCAAAAATCGTTCAAACAGTAGTCCGTGATCGATAGGATCAAGGCGAGTAATCCCGAGCGCAAAAGCGACTAATGATCCTGCGCCCGAGCCCCTGCCAGGTCCAACCGGCACATCATTCTCTGTTGCCCACCGGACGAAATCAGCCACAATCAAAAAGTAGCCTGCGAATCCCATACGATTGATCGTGTCAGTTTCTATCTGCAGACGCTGGGCATATCTGTCGTCAACTCTTGCTGGCCAAAGCTCCCGGTATCGATCAAGCCCCTCATTTGATAGCCGAATCAATTCATCATCAGCGCTGACATTATCCGCTAAGGGATATCTCGGCATGTGCGTCGTTTCAAAATCTAAAAAAACATTACACTTCTTGGCAATTTCTGAGGTGTTAATGATCGCACTTGGTAAATCATCGAAAAGTTTGGACATCTCTTCGCTGCTGCGAAGATATTGCTCGGCGGTGAAGTGCCGGGGCCGTCGCGGATCGTCTAGAATTCGACCTTGGTGAATGCAAGTTCGAATTTCATGAGCCTCAAAATCATCTGCCTTCAGAAAACGAACCGCGTTCGTCGCAACTAACGGAATGTTTAGCTTTCGCGAAATCACCAAAGCCTCGTCTTCAAATACGGTTTCACCGGGCCTACCTGTGCGGGTGAGTTCAAAAAATATGCGATCTTTAAATACCTGAATCAGTTTTTCTGCGACTTGCAGACTTTCCGAGACGTGGCCTGACCGAATTAACGCGCCAATAGCGCCTTCGAATCCTGTCAAGGCAATCACGTCATCGGCCACCGATTCAATTTGATTCAAACTGGCAATCAACTCCCGACCCTCTCTGGGTTGGGTATAAAGTTGAGTCAGTAATTCACTGACTCCTTTAAACCCGCGATTGCTCAAACAAAGCAGAATAATTTTCCCGCCCGGATCCACAGGCGTTACCGCGCCCAGCGTCAACTCGACTCCGAATAAAGGTTTCACGCCAGCGTTCAAGCACGACCGATAAAATTTAACCGCTGCGTAAAGATTATTAATATCAGTCATCGCCACTGCAGGCATCCCGGCCGAATGGACTTCAATAGCGAGATCTTTTATGCGCGCAATTCCCTCACTTAATGAATATTCGGTATGAACGTTCAAATGGACAAATTGGGGCGACGAAGTCATTTTCTTGCTTTCATTCCGAGCTAGGTAAGTACTGCTTTTACGGGAGCAAAAGAGCGGCGATGGACAGCGCAAGGTCCCAGCGACTGAAGTGCGTCCAAGTGAATCCGAGTAGGATAACCTTTGTGTCGCGCAAACGCATACCCCGGGAAAACACGGTCAATCCACTTCATATATTGGTCCCGATATACCTTGGCCACAATTGATGCGGCGGAAATTGCTTCTTCTAACCCATCACCCCCCACAACAGCGCGACCCGGAATCTTTATGTCAGGCAAAAACTTGCCGTCGACCAGAATAAAATCAGGAAGCGTACTTAACCCGATAATGGCCCGACGCATCGCCAGTAACGTCGCATGATGGATATTCAATAAATCGACTTCGACGGGGCTTGCGGCGCCCAAAAACCAGGCCGTCGATATCCGACGAATTTCAGCTGACAGCCTGGATCGGCGTTTTTCAGTTAATTGCTTCGAGTCCCTGAAGACAATATCAGACAATTCGCTTTTGTCTGGAAGGATGACTGCCGCCGCAACGACCGGGCCTGCCAAAGGTCCCCTTCCGACCTCGTCGACACCCGCAACGATCAAGTTTGAAATCCCCTCGCCGCAGTCAAGACTTCATCCGCAACTAAATTATTGGTATCCATGTCCAACTGGGTTTGAATTTTTAAAAGCGCGCACCTCATCGTTTCCGCCCGACCCGGTTGATCCAATAGCTCCCTAACCGCGTTCATCAAATTACGCGGCGTGGCGTCGTGTTGAAGAAATTCCGGAACGATTGGTGAGTTCATAAGGTGGTTTGGCATGGATACAATGTTTGTTTTTGCCAATAGCCTCGCCAGACGATAAGACACGTTAGAGACTCTATAGGCCACGACCATCGGGCAACCAGCGAGCGCCGCTTCTAGTGCTGCCGTACCGGATGCGAGAAGCGCAACATCGCTTGCTGCAAGCGCCAAACGGGCTTGGCCATCAAGCATCCTAACGTTAGGACTGATTTGATCTTGTGGGATATATTCAAAAAACAATTTCCGGACCCGCGAACTTGCGAAAGGTAGGACAAACTCTAACTCAGGGTCGGCGGCGGACAGCCTTCGGATTGTGGCCATAAAAATTTCCCCTAGCCCTCGGATCTCAGACTCCCGACTGCCCGGCAAAACAGCCACTATTTTTTGGGTAGATTGAAACCCCAGTTGCGCGCGGGCAGAATGTTTATCAACCAATTTCATTTCAGCCGCAGCCGGATGTCCTACAAAGGTTGCCGGAACTCCGCGGGCAGAATAAAACGTCTCCTCGAAGGGAAACAGGACCAACATTCGATCAACGGCTTTACGGATTTTTCGGACTCGATATTGTCGCCACGCCCAAACAGTGGGGCTGACCAGATGGAGAGTCGGATGACCCGCAATTTTCAATTTTCGTTCGAGTGACAGGTTAAAGTCAGGCGCGTCAATGCCAAGAAAGACATGGGGCGGATGGGCTATCAAATCACCCAATAATTTTTGTCGTACATTGAATGCTTTCGGCAGTTTTCTAAAAACATCGTCGATACCCATCATGGACAGATCATGAATATCGCATCGACTGTTGAGACCCCTATTGATCAACTCTGGTCCACCAATCCCAACGAGATCCAGGGATACACCTTTTCGACGCAAGGCGTCCACGACGCCCGCGCCAAGGCGGTCTCCAGAAGGCTCGGCCGCGACAAGGCCTAGACGAAGTATTGAATCCAAATCCCCTCCCTTTTAACGAATAACCCCGCGATCAGAACGAGCGATAAACGTTTCAAGAAGCGCCGCATGATGGTCTAGCAGATCCGATGTAGTATTTTCAGAGTTGATTACCGAATCACCGGGGCGAGATCTGAAAAGCCTTTTATATGCTCTTTTCAAATCTGAAATTGACTCCTCAGAAAATTGACGGCGCCTTAATCCTCTTACGTTAACCCCGTAGGCCTTGGAAGGATTTCCGGCGACAATCAGATACGGCGGGACATCCTTTAAACAGACCGTTCCGATACCGGTTAACGCGTGAGCGCCAACAACACAAAATTGGTGCACAAGAGTGAATCCACCCAGAATTGCGTAATCCCCCACCTCGACGTGTCCTGCAAGACTGGCGCCGTTGGCGAAGATAATATGGTTCCCAAGCGTACTGTCATGGGCTACATGACTGTACGCCATAATAAAATTATGATTCCCTATGGTCGTCGTGCCAGTACCCCTTGAAGAACTCGACCCGCGGTTTAATGTCACGTATTCCCGAATAATATTGTGATCGCCGATTTCAAGTCGAGTCGGCTCTCCCGCATAGCCAACGAACTGTGGATCTTCACCGATAGAGGCAAACGAATAGATCTTGTTTTCGACCCCAATTCGCGTACCGGACCGAATAACCACATGGGATCCGATATCAGTGCCAGCGCCGATCTCAACATCAGATTCAATTACCGAGAAAGGTCCTACGGTAACATCTGCAGCCAAGTCCGCATTTTGATCAATTACAGCCTTCGAATCGATCACTCAATTGGCCTATGGGTAAAAAGCACATCCGCGGAGCACACCGTATGACCGTCGACGGTGATTTTTCCAGAGCATTTCCACAGTGCCCTGCGTTGAGCCTCCAAAGCAACTTCAATCAGTAACTGATCTCCAGGCTCAACGGGCGCCTTAAAGCGGGCTTTATCGACACCCGCAAAAAGGTAAACGTTTTTTTGACTGGCCTTTGCGTCGATAATCAAGCTCACAAGAATTGCAGATGCCTGAGCAATACTCTCGAGCATTAAAACACCCGGGAATACGGGACGGTAAGGAAAATGCCCGTCAAAAAAAGGTTCGTTCGCCGTTACATTCTTAACTGCAGTGAGTCGTTCTCCCGGCGTCAATGAGACCACACGGTCGATTAACAGGAAAGGGTAGCGATGCGGAAGGATTTCCCGAATTCGGTGAATATCTATCTCTTTTTCCAATGGTTTTCCTCAATCACTGTCGCATCAGCGCGACGCTTCCAACGGCGTATTGGGAAAAAAGCATCCCAACCCCTCATGATGACAGGAGACCCAGTTAAGGGAGTTTCTCAAGGACTTCCAATACTTGATCTGTAATGTCTACTGCGTCGCTAACATACACCGCTTGCTCAACCACCAAGTCAAAGCCTCGATCTCGAGCGAGATCGACGATAACCTGTCGAACCAGAGTCTGAAGTTTTGCAAGTTCCTCGTTTCGCCTGAGATTATAGTCCTCTCTGGCTTCTTGCTGAGAACGGGCAAGCCGACGTTTAAGATTTTCAATCTCCCGTTGTCTCGTCTGAGCGTCAGTCGCATCCATGACTAGGATATTTTTCTCTAGATCAGCTTCCATCGCCTGAACACGATCATGAAGATTCTTGAGTTCTTCATCTCTCGTCCGGAACTCATCTTCCAGGCTTTCAAGCGCCTTCGCGCCTTGGGGCGCTTGCTCAATCAAGCGAACCGGGTCCACAAATCCAATTCGGGTAACACTCTGGGCATTAACCGCGGGCAAAAGGACTGCCGCCAATAAAACAGCTGTAGACACCCTTCTCATAAACATAAAGATCAGTTTCATATTCATTCTCATCATCGAACTAGACTTCCAAGCGTAAACTGGAACTTTTTCGTATCGTCACCTGCTTCATCATTGATGGGAAAGGCATATGTGAGGGAAATAGGTCCAACGGGTGAAAACCAATGGAATCCACCACCTAAGCTCAACCGAACGTCACCAACATCAAAGTCAGATGTTGATGCAAATACCTGGCCCGAATCAGCAAAAAGACTCAGTCTTTTATCTTGTCCATCCGTGAAACCCGGTACGGGGAAAAATAACTCGGCATTAGCAACGGTCCTTAAGGCGCCACCGAGCGGCTCTTGATCCGCGCCCGAACTAATCGGCCCCAGCGATCTCGACTCAAATCCGCGCACCGTTGAGGCGCCACCCGCGTAGTAGTTCTTAAAAAATGGGAGCTCATTCAAATCGCCATATCCTGCCCCATAACCAAGATCTCCCCTCAGGTTCAAAATCAACTTTCCCACCAGATTTAGATAAAGACTCCCTTTTAGAGACAGTTTGTAATACTCGAGATCACTGCCGGGGACCGAAGCTTCGACCGACGCCCGGCGATAGAAGCCTCTTTGGGGGAAAAAGATGCTGTCGCGAGTATCCTTTGAAAAAGCGGAAGATAGGTTGAAATTTAAACTGTCCGGGTAACGATCGATAAATGATTGATATTCGGGAGGGGTGGTGGATGTGCCCTCGAGCTGAATATCTTCGGCTGCCAGACTAAGTGACAGCGAATTATATTCAGACATTGGAATACTGTATCGAAGTCCGCCCCCTGTCGTTTCAGAGATATAGTCTGCAGTTATGACTGAGTCGGTATCGGTTTTCGCTCGATTCACAAAAAGTGATCGACTGACGCCTGCGGCGGTTACATAAGGGTTTCGGTATTCAATGTCAAAAATTTGATCGGTTTTAGACACCTCTGCATCAAACCTAATTTCTCGACCCGTGCCAAACAGATTACCCCGATGCACTTGAGCGACAATGAAAAGTCCATCCGAATCAGCATAGCCCGCTCCAAACATGAAATTACCGGTTGAACGTTCTTTCACAACCACTGCAAGATCGATCTGGTCGGTTGCGCCAGGCACAGGCACGACATCGATTCTTACGTCATCAAAAAACCCAAGCCGGTTAATGCGCTCACGAGAGCGGCGGATCTTCTCGGCAGAAAAAACCGATGATTCAAGCTGGCGCATCTCACGCCGAATGGTCTCATCAAGGGTCGACTGATTTCCGCCGATGTTAATCTTTCGAACATAAACTAAAGGTCCAGGGTCGACTGCGAAGATAAAATCGACTTCTCGAGTGGCTTCGTCAATTTCAGTGATCGCGTTAACATTCGCGAATGCGTAACCTTTTTCAGACAATAATGTTTCAATAGCCGTTCGCGAGGCGACAAGATCTCTCTGCGAGAACGCCTCCCCAACTGGCATTGTAATTTTGGCTTTCAGGTCGTCTGCAGAAAACCCACCACCGCTTTCAACCTGGATATCACGAACCGTAAATAGGCTTCCTTCCGCAATCGATAATGAGATGAAAAGATCTTGCTTATTTTGGCTAATCGAGACGTCTGAAGACAGTAGATCAAAATCCATATAGCCCCGATCGAGATAGAAACTTCTTAACGTTTCAAGATCGGCTAGCAATTCCTCCTTGCTGTATTGGCCTGATTGCGACAGGAAACTATGCCAACTCTCCACTCCTAAAGTCATTTCCGACTTTAATTCCTTATCAGAAAAAATCTCGTTTCCAATAATATTGATCTCTCGAATTCGCGCAACCCTGCCCTCGTCAATCGTAATGGTAACCGCAACCCGATTTAGATCCAGCGGTGTTACCACGGTGTCAACCTGAGCCGAATAACGACCCTTACTAAAATAGTTCTCTTCGATTGACTTAACCAATTGGTCCAACAATGCCTCTCTAAACACCCGGCCCTCGATGACGCCTGCCTGACCAAGGACTTCTTGAATCTGCTCGTCTTTTATTTCCTTGTTTCCGGAAAATTCGATGCCAGCAATGGCAGGTCGCTCAGCCACTACGACAATTAGCGTCTCGCCATCGCGCCGTACTTCAACGTCTCTAAAGAATCCTGTTGCAAAAAGAGTTTTGATGGCATCGTTGACTAGCGCATCATCAGCGAGATCGCCAACCTTGATCGGAAGATAGTTGAAAATCGTGCCCACTTCTATATTTTGGGCGCCTTCGACCCGAATATCGCTGACCACAAAGTCCGCACGCGCGATATAACTTATTGACCAGAGCAGCCAAAGACAAAAAAGTCGAGCGATCCATTTTGATGAGGGACTTTTAAACATAACGATTACCTAAAGAGGCTGATAAGGTCATTATAAAACGCAAGTCCCATCAGAAGGACAATTATCCCGATACCGATCTGCTGACCCCAATACATCACGACTTCAGGCACCGGCCTCCGGGTAACCCCCTCAATGAGAAAATAGACTAAATGGCCGCCATCCAGCACTGGTATTGGCAGTAAATTAAGAATGCCAAGACTGACGCTTAAAACCGCAAGAAAGGCCAAAAATTGTGCGATTCCCAAATCTGCAGATTGACCCGCGTACCGGGCAATCGAGATCGGCCCGCTCAAGTGTTCCTTTGATGCGCCACCCGTCAGCATTTTTCCAAATAACTGCACCGTGACAGCACTCATTAGCCAGGTGGTATCAATTGCTCTAAAGATGCTTTCCAATAATCCATACCGAACCGTCACCATAAACTCATCAAGCGGTGGCGGTGGCGGTGCAAACACACCAATACGCCCAATCGACCGCCCTTCATCCTGCATCGATTCGGGAACAACATTAATCAAGACACGTTCGCCTTGCCTCTGGATCGCCAAAGAAAGTGATTGCCCGGGTGAACCTGAAATCACACGAACAAAATCTCCCCAATCCAGTACTGATTCATTGTCAATCGCTAGGATCCTGTCTCCTTTTTTAATTCCTGCGTTATCCGCAGGCCCGTCCGGTACCACGCCTCCCACTTTCGCTTCATAAACTGGCAACAGTGGTCCGATACCAATCAAATCTCTCAATACGGCTGGAGCAAATGTTTGCCGGGGCGCGCTCGAAAAATCAATCAAGATCTTCTCTTTTCGAGCATCGATTTTTTCGACATCAAAGACAACCACCTCTTGGTTGGCAGCGCGATCCAAAAGATAAAGACGTTGTTCTGACCAGCCATAAACAGATCTGTCATCAATTTTAAGAATTCGATCTCCAATCTCAAACCCGGAATCAAGACCGATCGATTCCGCCTGAACGCGACCGACGACAGGATCTAGGTCCTCGCTTCCGATTATTCCGACCCCCCAGTAGAGTCCAATCGCAAGAAGAAGATTTGCCAAAGGGCCCGCGAGCACGATGAGGGAACGTCGAAACAGACTTTTCCGATTAAACGCCTGATCCCGAGCAGCAACCGATACCTCACCCTCCCGCTCATCGAGCATGCGAACATAACCCCCTAATGGAATTAATCCGATAACGTACTCAGTTGAATTCTCGTTTTTTTGCCATCGCCATAGTGTTCGGCCAAATCCGACGGAAAACCGAAGCACTCGCACTCCCATCCATCTGGCAACAATGAAATGACCGAACTCATGAAAGCTCACCAGAATTGCGACTGCGATTAGAAAAAAAATAAGATTATTTAGAGGGTCCATTTTTATTTTGAGTTGACGAAGATTAACTTTGAAACGTGTTCTTTAATACTTTGTATGCAATTTTTCGAGCCGATTGATCGACTAACAGCACTTCATCCAAATTGATCGGCACCTCAGGTGAAAATTTGTCCATCACTTTGGATATTAAACTCGGAATATCAATGAATCGAATTTTTTCATTGAGAAATGCGTCCACAGCGACCTCGTTCGCTGCATTTAAAACCGCCGGCATTGCGCCACCTGCCTCGGCAGCCTGTCTCGCGAGCGAGAGGCAAGGAAATCGGTCAAGATCGGGCGCCTCGAATTGAAGATTCGAAATCGAAACAACATCGAGGGGCTTTGCACCAGAATCCACTCGATCAGGATACGATAGAGCGTGAGCGATTGGAATTCTCATATCCGCCTGCGCCAGATGCGCAAGAACAGATCCGTCGAGATAATGGACTAACGCGTGAATTACGCTTTGTGGATGAACAACAACCTCTACTTGATTTTGAGGCAAATCAAACAGCCGACAAGCTTCTATTAATTCGAGCCCTTTGTTCATCAAGGTAGCGGAGTCAATCGTAATCTTTTCGCCCATTTTCCAGGTTGGATG
The DNA here is from genome assembly GCA_018672825.1 of Pseudomonadota bacterium. Classification (GTDB taxonomy): domain Bacteria; phylum Pseudomonadota; class Gammaproteobacteria; order Arenicellales; family UBA868; genus UBA868. The sequence continues at coordinate 20,170 of JABHUE010000063.1, forward strand.
CCTCAGTGCTTGGGTCTTTGTTACATGCTTGAGATCAGATGCCGGTGTACGCAAGAAAGGACCACCCGAAGCCGTCAGAGTAATTTGGATGACACTAGGGTCAAGTCCTTGCGTGACGCCAAAACTTTGACTCACTCTTGTTTGATGATCCTCCGAGAGACACTGAAACACAGCGTTATGTTCACTATCAACTGGCAACAGAACAGCGTTGGATTTTCGAGCGACATCTTTAAGCAATTCCCCGCACATCACTAGCGGCTCTTTGTTTGCGATCAAGACCGTCTTGCCTGACGATAACGCTGAGAAAATGGGTTTAAGCCCCGCGGCACCACTAATCCCAGCAACCACGATAGAGGCCTCTTTTTGCTGGGCAAGACACTCTGTACCCGCGCTACCTGAAACTATATTTTTAGCTAGGGCGCTTGGCAGTGCCTGACGTAAAGACGATTCTTTAACATCGGAAACCCCAATCATTTTGGGCCTGAACTCATTCGATAACGTCGCGATCCTCTCTATATTGGTCCATCCCCCGAGGCCCGATACCGAAAATTGTTCCGGGTGACGGCGAATAACATCAAGCGTGCTGAGCCCCACAGATCCAGTGGCGCCAAGGACAGCAACATTTCTTTTCTTTATGGCGACGGTCAAACGCCCACCTTACTCGAGAGGATAAAAACCGCAAAAATAGGAAGGAACGCCAACATACTATCGATTCGGTCCAAAATCCCGCCATGTCCAGGAAGAAGGTTACCGCTGTCTTTTTTCCCAGATGATCTTTTAAACATGCTCTCGAACAAATCCCCAATCACGCCGGCAGAAATCGAGATAATCAAGATTACAAACCAAGACAAATAAGGTATGCCGCCGTCATAAAACGCTCGAATAATTCCGAGGCCAGCCAGAAGGCCTAACAATAAGCCACCGCTGACACCCTCCCAGGTTTTTCCGGGACTTACCTTAGGAGCTAACCGATACTTGCCCCATTTTCGTCCAGAAAAATAGGCGCCAGTATCGCTCCCCCAAATGGCGGCAAAAGCCGCTAACAAGACAATTGGTCCATTCGAATCCGTAGCGTGAATGACCGGAATTAACGCAATAGATGGGCAAATAATCAATGGCCCCACCAATCTCGCTCGACTCACGCTGCTCGTTTGACCGGATAATGCAATCAGACCAACCCAAACAAGAAGAACCGTCCAACCCAGACCGACTGCCCATACGGTCCAAGCTATATTTTCAAATAGCCAAACAAATAAAAAGGTCACTAGGAGTGTCAAAATACCGGATACCAAAGTCTCTACGGTGCCTAACTTACCCACGCGAAGTGACTCCCACTCGAGGGTTGCCAAAATGGCCACCACGCCCGCAAGGGCCAATATGACCTTGGAAGGTGCATAAACAATCAAGCCTGTCGCACAGAAAGCGAGCGCCAGTCCAGTGGACACTCTTTTACTGAGTGTATCCACGGCTACGATTTTTTGCCGACTTGCTCGCCGGTCTGGCCGAACCGACGCTGCCTCGAATTAAACGCTTCCAAAGCCTCGTTAAATACTGTTTCATCAAAATCTGGCCAAAGCGTATCTGTGAAAAACAATTCTGTGTACGCTAACTGCCAAAGCAAAAAGTTGCTAAGGCGAATCTCACCACCTGTCCGAATAAATAAATCCGGATCCGGAATACTTACGGTCGTTAGTCGGTCATTAACCAATGTTTCTGAGATATCTTCAGGCTTCAATTTTCCCGAGACACAGTCCATGGCAATATCTTTTGCAGCCGCAGAAATTTCCCATCGCGCGCCGTAATTCAGTGCGATCGTCAACGTGAGACCCGTATTACCATCAGTCCTTTGCTTCGCGCTTTCGATATTTTTTTCCAGATGAGGTCCGAAAGGCGTGACATCGCCGATAACGTTGAGCCGGATGTTATTCTTGTGTAATCGATCAAATTCTTTCTCAAGCGAGGTTGCGAGCAGTTTTTTAAGAAACGTCACCTCATCTTGCGGTCGACGCCAATTTTCACTACTAAAGGCAAACAGCGTCAGAAAAGATACTCCCGCTTTGGCGCAAAGACTCGTCACTTGCCTAACGACTTCAACGCCTCGCCGATGACCGTTAATTCTCACCTGACCTCTCGCCTGAGCCCAGCGACCGTTGCCGTCCATGACAATCGCAATATGTTCAGGAACCGCATTAGAAGTGTTCATGGCCCTTATCCTCTATCTTGAGACTCTGATGGGTAGGCTAGATGTTTATCTAAACATCCATGACTTCCGCTTCTTTCTCGTTTACCTTTTCATCAATTCGAGAGACCGAGCGGTCGGTCAGAATTTGCATCTGCGCCTCCGCTCTCTTTTCGTCATCCTCGCCAATCAGCTTTTCCTTAGATAGATCCCGTAGATCCCCCAGCGCATCACGGCGAATATTTCGGACAGCTATTTTTCCATTCTCACCCTCTTGTCGAACAATCTTGGTCATCTCTTTGCGACGCTCTTCAGTCAAAGCCGGCATCGGAATCCGCATGACCTCGCCCGCGGTAACGGGATTTAAACCCAGGTCAGATTCAATGATGGCCTTCTCGATTAGCGGAATCATCCCTTTCTCCCAAGCCTGAATCATAAGGGTTCTGGCATCGCCAACACTCACAGTAGCCGCCTGCGCGATCGGCACCCGACTTCCGTAATAGTCAACCGTAAGATGATCTAGTAAAGCAGTACTCGCGCGCCCTGTTCGAATCCTCAAAAACTCCGTCGCGACTGCTTCAACACTTTTATTCATCCTGAGTTCGGCGTCTTTTAGTATGTCGTCAATCATTCATATTCCTTAATTTTCCACAAGGGTCCCGATAGTCAAATCTGTCATTGCCTGAGAAAGGTTATCTTCAATTGCCAAATCAAGCACTCGCAGTCTCAGATTATGCTCTCGGCATAAAGCCAGCGCCGTGATATCAACGATCTTCAAGTCTTCCGAAATCGCCTGATCAAAACTCAGCCGATCATAGCGAACTGCGTCGGAATACCGCTCAGGATCGCGGTCATAGACCCCATCCACGCGGGTGGCTTTTATTACAGTCTCGGCGTCCAATTCCAATGCCCGTAAACAAGCGGTAGTGTCAGTTGTGAAGAAAGGGTTGCCCGTCCCGCCAGAAAGAATAACAATCTTGCCATCAGCGAGATCCCGCTTCGATCGCTCTGCGGAGAATGTGGGTAACACACCATCGATTCCAAATGCGCAACTCACTGAAGCACCCACGCCGTGAGCGACAAGACAATCCCGAAGTAATAGACCATTCATCGCTGTGCCGAGCATGCCGGCTTGGTCCGCAACAACACGTTGGCCAGTCCAGGGTAAGGAGCCGGCCCCGCGAAAGAAATTGCCTCCACCAACGACGACAGCAAAAGCGTTTCCCACATTGAGCGCTTTTATTAACTCAAGCGCAATGAATTCAAACGCGCTGCCGTCTACACCGGAACCACTAGCGCCGCCGAGCGCTTCGCCCGACAATTTGATGAGACACCGGCCTTGGGGAAGGCGCGACCCCTCAACCATAACCTACTCGGCCTTGGCCTGAGCCATGACTTCCGCGACGAAATCATCGACCTTTTTCTCAAGGCCTTCACCCACCTCGAAACGGAGCATTCCGTCCATCGACGCATTACCCTGGGATAACAGTTCGGCCACTGAAATATCAGGGTTTTTCACAAAGGGCTGTCCGAGCAGCGTGTTTTCTTTAAGAAACTTCCTGACCCGTCCGTCCACCATCTTTTCAACAATCTCCGGGCTTTTGCCACTCTCGGCTGCCTGCGCGGTATAAATCTCTCGCTCGCGAGTTAAGACATCCGAAGGCATATCAGCTTCACTGATGCAAACCGGGCGACTTGCTGCGATATGCATTGCTAAATCACGTCCAAGTTCTCCGACTGCAGAAGTACTCACCAAGACTCCAATTCGGGACCCATGCATATATCCCGCAATTTTTCCCGATCCCACGACAAGTGTTTCAAATCGCCGTATCGAAATATTTTCTCCAATCTTGGCGATTAATTCCTGGCGCTCAGTTTCTACAGAGGTGCCACTTTCCATTGTCAAAGTGCTTAACGCCTCAACGTCAACCGGGTTCTGATCAACAATAAGCTGGGTCAAGGCTGCCACAAAACCGTTAAATGAGTCGTCTTTCGCAACAAAGTCAGTCTCGCAGTTGACCTCTAGTAGCGTTCCACAAGAAGCATCCTCGCTAATTAAAAGTTGCACGATACCTTCTGCCGCTATTCGTCCCGCTTTCTTTTCAGCACTCGCCGCGCCCTTCTTTCGAAGCAATGCTATTGCCTCATCAAGATCACCGTTCGTCTCGCCCAATGCCTTTTTGCAATCCATCATTCCAGCTCCGGTTCGTTCCCGGAGCTCCTTTACTTGACCGGCAGTAATCAAAATCTATTCCTCGTCAAAAAATGAAAACAGTCTTTCGAAATCAACTAGTGACCTCATGCGTCGCGGGCAGTGGCGTCTTCAGCTACACTTTTCGAATCTGTAGCGTCCGCTCCACTTGCTGGAGTCGAATCTGGCTCGAGCGCCGCATCCGAAACTGGCTCAGCAGGCGTGTTGACGTTTTCCTCAGCGGGCACTTCAACATAATCGTCGGCATCTCCCTCTATTACAGGCGCCGAAGCCCCTCTTGCCTCAAGGATCGCGTCAGCTGCACCACTGAGATAAAGTTTAATTGCTCGGATTGCATCGTCGTTGCCTGGAATCGGATAATCAATGCCATCAGGAGAGCTGTTGGTATCACAAACGCCTACGACGGGGATTCCAAGTTTTCGAGCCTCTGACACCGCGATTTTCTCGTGATCCACATCAATCACAAAAAGTGCGTCGGGCAGACCTTTCATTTCGCGAATTCCGGACAAACTGCGATCAAGCTTAACTCGCTCGCGTTCGAGCATTAACGCTTCTTTTTTTGTTAATCCTCGAGTTGCATCAGAAGCCGCCATCTCATCAAGCTCAACGAGTCGCGCAATAGAATTTTTAACAGTCTTGAAGTTAGTCAACATACCGCCGAGCCACCGATGATCGACGTATGGGCTATTACAACGTTTTGCCTCTTCACGAATCACCTTGCCCGCTTGACGCTTAGTGCCCACGAATAACACTTTGCCGCGGGCAGATGCCACGCTACCAATAAAATTCATAGCGTCGCGATAAAGCGGTAACGACTTCTCGAGATTGATAATGTGGATCTTGTTTCGGGCGCCAAAAATATAGGGTCCCATTTTGGGCGACCAGAAACGGGTTTGATGTCCGAAATGAACACCGGCCTCTAACATCTGCCGCATGGAAACGTCAGCCATTTTGCACTCCTTGATTTGGGTTGTTGTTCAGCAAAGCCGCGGCCGCCAACCAGACTTAACGTCCGGCACCCAGACGACCATAGAGGGGCTATTGCCAGGATTTAGGGGGTCGTATTCTACCTGACTAAAGACTGTCAATCCACATCTTCATCTACAAAATGATCCCATCACTCAGCACGCCACGGTTTCGCTTAAAATTGGGAAAAAATTAGACCGAACACAGCTATGGCTATACATCTTAAGAACGCAGAAGATCTCGAAAAAATGAGAATTGCAGGTCGATTGACTTCGCAAGTACTAGACATGATCGAACCCTATGTCCTCCCGGGAGTCACCACTCAAGCGCTCGATGAACGCTGTCACAATTTTATCGTTGATGAACTGAAGGCAATACCCGCCCCGTTGAACTATCGAGGTTTCCCCAAGTCAATTTGTACCAGCGTCAATCATGTCGTCTGCCATGGTATTCCGGGAGAGAAAAAACTGAAAAATGGCGACATCATCAATATTGATATCACCGTTATAAAGGATGGGTTTCATGGCGATTCGAGCCGGATGTTTACAGTGGGGCAACCCCCTATTCTTGCAAAACGATTAATTGACACCACTAAACAATGTTTAATGAAGGGAATCGAGGCCGTGAAACCAGGCACTCGATTGGGAGATATCGGCGCCATCATTCAATCATTGGCAGAGGCCCAGGGATTCTCCGTGGTGCGCGAGTATTGCGGTCATGGTATTGGGCGTGGCTTTCATGAAGATCCACAAATTCTTCATTATGGCAAGCCTGGCGAAGGCATTGAAATAATGCCTGGCATGACCTTTACCATCGAGCCAATGATTAATGCCGGTCGAGCCCAAACAAAACTACTCTCCGACGGGTGGACGGTCGTCACAAAAGATCACTCCTTGAGCGCCCAATGGGAGCACACGATTGCAGTTACAGACAGTCGGGTCGAAATTTTGACCGTAACTTCGGATTAGAAGAACCGCCAGCAGCAGTTTCGCGGTAGACGCTTTGGAATCACCCGCAAATTATTCCTACGACGGCGATTGCACAATCGCTGACTTCAGGATGGCGCTCGCAGATACTCGTACTCAACTTAATCAAGCTCGCCTGAACGGACTATCGCCCTCCAAACTACTACAGAACCATTCCAAATTTATTGACTCTTTATTGATCAATGCTTGGCGCCATTTCTTTAAGGCGGTGCCAACTTCTCAGGCGCAGGAATTGATCGCCGTTGGCGGTTACGGGCGGCAGGAACTCCACCCCTATTCCGATATCGATCTATTGGTTTTATTGCCAAAAATAGCGTCCGAACATCAAGAGCGTCAAATCACGGCGTTCATTAGATTTTTATGGGATATTGGACTCGAAGTAGGACACAGTACTCGCGCCATTAAGGATTGCATCGAGTGGGCGCGTAAAGATATTACGGTCGTTACCAATTTGACTGAAGCGCGACTCATTGAAGGCTCTGGCAAGCTGCTGATCCGACTCCATGAGCACATTAGACCGTACAAAATGTGGTCTGCGAAAAAGTTCTTTGCAGCAAAAAGAGAGGAACAAGTTGCCCGCCACCTCCGCTATGGCGATACCGCCTACAATTTAGAACCTCAGATTAAAGAGGGGCCCGGCGGGTTAAGAGATATTCAAACTATCCAGTGGGTTGGCCATCGTTACTTTGGGAGTCCTGACCTATCCGCTCTGGCTAAAGAGGGTTTTCTTACCAATGACGAGATGTCAACGCTCGTGAAAGGTCGGGAACTGCTCTGGCGAATAAGGAATGCATTGCATTTCACCGCAAATCGATGTGAAGACCGCCTCTTATTCGACTATCAGCGTGAGATCGCCGCTGAATTTGGCTATAAAGACACCGCACAACTTGCGGTGGAGAAGTTGATGAAGCGGTATTTTCGGACCGTCAAAGAGTTACGCCTTTTGAATGAGATTTTGCTTCAGCACTTTGAGGAAGCCATTCTTCAACCTGAACAAAAACGAACGACTCAAATTAATAAGCGATTCCGGGTGGTCGAAGGGATGCTCGAGGTCTCTTCAAGCCGTGTATTCGCCCGACAGCCTTTTGCACTTTTGGAAGTTTTCTTACTGCTCGCACAACGACCTGATATCCGGGACATACGGGGAAACACAGTCCGATTAATTCGCACCCATGCCAAACTTATCAATCCCGAATTCCGAAAAGATCTACGTTGTCGATCGCTGTTTATGGAAATTCTCCGGGCACCGTCGGGGCAAACGCACGCGTTACGGAAAATGGATGCCTACGGGATCTTAGCCGCATACATTCCCGCTTTTGGCCGGGTAACGGGTCAAATGCAGCATGATCTTTTCCACGCGTATACGGTTGACGCCCATTTGCTTTTTGTTGTCAGAAATCTTCGCCGCTTTGATATACCGAAACATGATCATGAACTACCGGAGTGTAGTCAAATCATGCAGAGACTTTTCAAAAAACATCGTCTTTATCTTGCAGCGATTTTTCATGATATCGCAAAAGGCAGGGGGGGCGACCACTCCAAACTGGGCGAAAGAGACGCATTTAGATTTTGCAAGCGACATGATCTCAGCGATTATGATGCTAACTTTGTTGCCTGGCTCGTCAGGGCACATTTGTTAATGTCCTGGTTCGCCCAGCGAGAGGATATATCTGATTCTTCCGTTATTGAACGATTTGCCAATGAGATTGGAGATCAAGAAAAGCTCGACAATCTTTATTTGCTAACTGCAGCAGACATGCGCGCAACCAGTCCCAAAGTCTGGAACGACTGGAAAGGAAAATTGCTCAGCGACCTTTATCATCAGACATCTCGAGCGTTGCTACACGGTATAGGCAGCTCAATAGGCGCTGATGAAAAGATCAATGAGTTAAAAGGTGAGACACTTAAAATCCTTGAACGTGGCGATACCGTAGCCGTCGCAGCGCTCTGGAAATTGTTCGATCAAGACTACTTCCTTCGCAATAACCCGGATTCATTAGCATGGCATAGTTCTGTGCTCTTATCTCGCTCGGTAGCCGAACTCCCCACAGTCGAATGCCGGACCGATAAGGCATCCGGGAGTATTCGCTTTTTTGTGTGCAGCCCCGACTCCGAACGATTGTTAAGTGAAACCGCAGCAGGATTTGACCAGCTCAACTTGAATATTGTGGATGCAAGAGTGCATCACCTTAACTCCAATCTCGTTATTCTTTCATTCGTGGTGCTGCTGTCGAATGGCACGAGCTCGATCGATCTCGATTTAGGATTAATCTCTAAAAAATTACGACAGCAAATACTGGACCCTTTAAAAAACTTTAGACCCCGTCATAATCGACTATCTAGAGCCTCCAAAAACTTTCCCATTGCAACGACTGTCCGTTTTTCCAAAGCAGAAAGTCAAGAACTCACGTTAATGGAGGTCGTAGCCCAAGACCGGCCGGGGCTTCTCTACGCAGTTGCAAAAGCTTTACTTTCTTGCAAAATAAGATTAGTGACTGCAAAAATCGCAACTTTTGGCGAGAAGGCTGAGGATATATTTTACATAACGGACCGCGATGGTCTGCCTGTTAACAATGAATCGCACCAGGATGCACTCCGCGCCGCAATTCAGGATGCACTCCCTTCAGCCTCTGAACACTCATTTAAAAAAAACAGGGAAGACCTATGACCGATACCAAAGCAATAATTGAAGATGCGTTCGAGAATAAAACGGATTCAGATGTGCTCAAGTCTCCTGAGCTTCAGAAGGCGGTAACGGATACGCTTTCGAAACTTGATAATGGCGAATTACGAGTGGCGAGTCCGTCAAACAAGGACTGGGTCGTTCATGAATGGTTAAAGAAGACCGTGCTCATCTCTTTCCTACTTCAGGATAATGAAGTGATCTCCGCCGCCGATACTCAATACTTCGATAAAGTACCTTCCAAATTTTTGAATCTGGGTAAAAATGATTTTGAGGCTGGCGGGTATCGTGTGGTCCCGCCCGCAATGGTCCGGCGGGGAGTCTTCATCGGGAAGCGTGTCGTACTGATGCCGAGTTATGTAAATATTGGCGCTTATGTCGATGATGGAACAATGGTGGACACCTGGGCCACCGTCGGCTCCTGTGCCCAAATTGGAAAAAACGTGCATTTATCGGGCGGGGTCGGAATTGGCGGGGTGCTTGAGCCTCTGCAGGCGTCGCCGACCATTATTGAGGATAACTGCTTCATTGGGGCTCGCAGTGAGGTGGTTGAGGGTGTCATCATCGAGAGAGACTCGGTTTTATCGATGGGTGTTTACATTGGGCAAAGTACACGCATTCTGGACAGAGCCACCGGAGAAATAAGCTATGGTCGAGTCCCTGCGGGGTCCGTTGTCGTCTCCGGATCCATCCCCTCTGCCGATGGATCCCACAGTCTCTACTGTGCGGTGATCGTAAAGAAGGTGGACGAAAAAACACGTGCCAAAGTCGGCATCAATGAATTACTGCGGGACATCTAACAACTTCTGTTTTCGGTCATACAATCTCATCTAGGACTGCTCTAAGATCTAGAGCGGTCCTAACTTCTCTAAGGTTAAGCGCAGGCGTGTCGCGACGAGTAACCGGATTAATATTTTGAATTTGATTTCCAGCGGAGAGAATGATATTAATGAAGCCTAGTTTCTGAGCTTCACGAACTCTATCCTCTCCTCGTGCAACTGGACGCACTTCTCCCGACAGCCCCAACTCCCCAAACAGTGCCGTATTCGCCGGAATGGGCTTATCGACAAAACTTGAAATAACAGCCGCGGCTACCGCTAGATCTGCCGCAGTCTCAGCTACACGAATTCCGCCCGCAACATTAACAAAGACATCCTGATCTAAAATATTAATTCCTGCGTGTCGATGAAGAATCGCGAGAATCATGGCCAAACGGGTGCTGTCATAACCCACGCTCAAGCGGCGAGGATTTCCCAGGGTGCTCTGATCAACAAGCGCTTGGACCTCAACTAACAAGGGTCTGGAGCCATCTTGACTAATTAAAACCGCGCGACCCACGCACTCCTCGGACCCACCCGAGAGAAACATCGCAGACGGATTTTTCACCTCTTTTAACCCGCCCTCTGTCATGGCAAATACACCAACTTCATTAACCGTGCCAAATCTATTCTTCCAGGCACGTACCAATCTATACCGACTGGTGGCATCCCCCTCAAAATATAAAACGGTATCGACTAAATGCTCTAGCGTCTTGGGGCCCGCGAGACCACCCTCCTTGGTGACATGTCCGATCAATATGATGGTAATTGATCTGCTCTTGGCCAACTGAATCAGAACCTCGGCGCATTCCCGAACTTGCGACACGCTGCCTGGCGCCGAGTCAATATCACTCGTTCGCATCGTTTGGATGGAATCGATTACCACTAATGATGCTTTACTGCTTTCGATCGCCTCAATCACCGACGACAGTTCACCGGTAGAAATCGCCTCGAGATTGCCGCCCTGCAATTCGAGACGTTGGTATCGAAGCGCCAGTTGCTCTAGAGACTCCTCCGCACTCACGTACAAAGTGGGAGTGTCGTTTGCCATTTGAGCCATCGCTTGAATCGCGAGCGTGCTTTTCCCGATCCCGGGTTCGCCGCCCAATAAGACAACTGCGCCGGGCACTAGTCCGCCGCCGACAACTCGATCAAGCTCAGCCAACCCCGTATGCAAACGCGAGTATCGCGATACCTCCACATCAGCTAGTCGGGCAGATTTAAAACTGACACCCTCTTTCCCCCTTTTCCCTCGACTAATTTGACTATTTTCAACCAATGTATTCCATTCGCCACAGGTGCCACATTGACCTGTCCATTTTGCAGATTGGGCCTTACATTGGGTGCATAAAAAACGATGTTGGGATTTAATCTTGGGCATGTTTTAAATTCCTAGGAGGCAAGGTCTAGTCACTGAGTCGGTCCTGAAATCCTGGAAGCCTAATGATCGTTACACAGGGTGCACGTGCATAAAAATCGGTCTACCCCGAGCGTTTAGCGCCTCGACGAACTCAACTGCCAGCGTAAACCCTTACTGGCGTGGGTATTGTTAATAATCGGGCGTTTCGAACGGTGCAGCGTAGTTCTCAAAACGAGTAAATTCTCCGCGAAAAGTCAGTCGAACTGTGCCTATTGGCCCATTCCTCTGTTTGGCGACGATCAACTCCGCAGTTCCTTTTTCTGGACTATCTTCGTTATAGACCTCGTCTCTATAAATAAACAAAATAAGGTCAGCGTCCTGCTCAATTGCGCCAGATTCTCTAAGATCCGACATGATGGGTCGCTTGTTAGGGCGTTGCTCGAGGCCGCGATTAAGCTGTGATAACACCGCAACGGGTACCCGGGCTTCTTTGGCGATAATCTTTAACGCACGAGTGATATTCGATACTTCAACCGTTCTGTTCTCGGCGCTTTCACCAGTCTGCATTAACTGGAGATAATCAACAATAACCAAACCCAGCTTACCGTGCTCACGGGTCAGACGGCGAACTCGACTGCGAAGCTCGGATGGTGTTAATGCAGCCGAATCGTCCACAAAGATTGGAGCTTGATCAAGCAACCCCATTGCTGAGGTCAGCCGAGGCCAGTCGTCCTGGTGAAGCTGTCCGGTTCGAACGCGGTGAGCATTAATTCTTCCCAACGAAGATAACATTCTCATTGCCAACTGCTGCCCTGGCATCTCCATGCTAAAAACCGCTACGGGAAGTTTCGAGCCAACCGCCGCGTTCTCCGCGAGATTCATCGCCAACGATGTTTTCCCCATTGAAGGACGTCCTGCAATGACCACTAAATCTGACTCCTGCAGGCCCGAAGTGAGATTGTCCAGATCCTTAAACCCGGTTGAGACCCCGGTGATACCAGCACCCGATTGAAACAATTCTTCAATTCGATCAACCGCTTGGGTCAGAAGGCCCTGAATATCTTGAAAGCCCGCTAGAGATCTTCGATCTGAATCAGAAATACTAAAAACAGCCTTCTCAGCGAAGTCGATTAATGCCTCGGTGTCCAGTCCCTCTGGCTGATAGGCCTTATCCGAAATTGCGGCCGCGGCGTCCAATAATGCTCGCAATACAGAACGCTCTCTGACGATACGGGCATAGGCGGTAACGTTTGTCGTTCCTGGCGTCCTATTGGCGAGTTCTCCCAGATAGGCTAACCCACCTGACTGCTCAAGCGTTCCTTTATTTTTCAGCCATTCAGAAGTGGTAACAACATCAACCGGATGACCACCTTCCTGAAGCGTCTTAACCGCGAGAAAGATTTCTTTGTGGGCGCGCAGATAGAAATCATCGCTCTTAACAAGATCAGCGACCTCATCCCACCGCCGCGTATCGACGAGTAGCCCACCGAGAACTGACTGCTCAGCCTCTGGTGCCTGAGGGGGCAATCTAGAGGAGGAGACAACCTCACTAGGGCGAAAAAATTGCTGGGCCATTACAAGAAAGGTCGCGTATCAGGGGCTAACAAGCGATCTATTCTAGACAACCTGGGCATCCTTTAACAGAGCACCACGATTACTCTTAAGAACGGGCCAGTCAGCGGAGTGTTTGGCAGAACTCGACCCCACTTTCGACCATCACTCCGACGGCGTGCTCGCCTCTTCTAACGATCCATCAGATTCAGTGACACCATCCTGATTCTCAGCTTCAACTATTACTGCAAGCGAGGCGCTTACCTCAGGATGAAGCAGGACCATTACGCTATGTTCACCAAGGGTTTTGAGTGGGCCGTCCGGCATCGAAACCTCAGCTCGCTCAATCGAAATTTCAGCCGCTTGCAGCAGTTCTGCGATATCCCCGGGAGTAACAGAGCCAAACAACTTCCCCTCTTCTCCAGCGAGACGCTTCACCGTGAGTCTATCCGGCAGTAACGTTGCTTTAGCCTTTGCCGCGTCGAGCCGCTCAGAGTCAAGCTGCGCCAGTTCCCGACGACGCGCTTCAACTTTTTCTTTTGCATCTGAGCTTGCTGGAACTGCCTTACCTTGAGGAATAAGGAAATTTCGGCCGTAACCCGACTTTACGCTCACAATGTCACCCAGTTCCCCGAGGTTCTGAATGCGCTCAAGTAGTATTAAATCCATCGTATCGCTCTCAGTGATGATCGGTATAGGGAAGAAGCGCAAGAAAGCGCGCCCGTTTTATCGCGGTCGCTAGCTGGCGCTGATATCGCGCTTTTGTGCCAGTATTTCGACTCGGCATAATCTTGCCCGTTTCGGTAATATAAGCATTCAGTGTGTCTAAATCCTTATAGTCAATTTCCTCCACGCCCAGCGCGGTGAACCTGCAAAATTTTCTGCGTTTATTCATACGATTCATTGTTTGCTTTCTCCTTCACTATCTTCACTTTGAGTGGGCTCAACCGGCGCTTCGGTTGCGGTTTCATGAGTGGTGGCAACCGGCGCTTCGGTTGCGGCTTCATGAGTGGTGGCAACCGGGGTTGACTCCGCGGCTGGAGCAGACACTTCTGGCTCATCGCCATCATCGGAAGCATCTAACAAAGGTGATGCTGCTGTCACCGCTGAATCGCGACGCATGACCAGATTGCGAAGAACAGCATCGCTAAACTTAAACATACTGCTAATTTCGTCAAGCGTAGGCTGATCGCACTCGATATTCATCAGCACATAGTGGGCTTTATGAACTTTATCAATATTGTAGGCCAGGTGACGACGCCCCCAGTCTTCGAGCCGATGAACGACGCCACCGCTGCCTTCGATGACGCTTCGATACTTATCTACCATGGCGGGGACTTGCTCACTCTGATCCGGATGAACAAGAAAAACGACTTCATAATGTCGCATTAAAATCTCCTTTCGGTTAAAGCCTCCCGTCTAATTACGGTGAGACAAGGAGCAGGCGCTTAGCGCCGTGCGGGGCGTATTCTAGCGGTTGAACGGTAAAGCGACAAGAATGTATCTCAATCCTTACAAAACTGCTCGATTCTCGATAAGCTGGTCAACCACTGCGGGCTCCGCCAGCGTTGATATATCCCCAAGATTATCTAATTCATTTGCCGCGATCTTCCTCAGAATTCTACGCATAATCTTCCCAGAGCGGGTTTTAGGCAGACCGGGTGCCCACTGAATAAGATCAGGGCTCGCAATCGGACCAATTTCTGATCTGACCAAGGCGATTAACTCTACTCTTAATTCATCACTTGGCTCGATTCCGGCCATTAGCGTGACATAGGCATAGATTCCCTGCCCCTTAATATCATGGGGATAACCGACCACCGCCGCTTCAGCAACTTGGGCATGAAGCACCAATGCACTCTCGACCTCTGCGGTACCCATTCGATGCCCCGAGACATTAATGACATCATCAACCCGACCGGTGATCCACCAGTATCCGTCTTCATCTCGCCTTGCGCCATCACCCGTCATATAAAATCCGGGGTACGTTGAAAAATAAGTCTGAATAAATCGTTCGTGATCCCCGTATACCGTTCGCATTTGACCCGGCCACGAACGGGTAAGCACTAAGTTGCCCGAGTTGGGCCCTTCCAGCTCATTCCCGTCTGCATCGAGCAATGCAGGCTCGACTCCAAAAAATGGACGAGTTGCCGATCCTGGCTTCAAATCGGTTGCGCCCGGCAGAGGCGTGATCATGATGCCACCGGTTTCGGTTTGCCACCAGGTGTCGACAATTGGACAGCGCTGCTCACCCACGGTTTTAAAGTACCATTCCCATGCTTCTGGATTGATCGGCTCCCCTACTGTACCCAGCAACCGGAGACTTTCTCTAGAGGTTGACGCCACCGGTCCATCCCCTTGGCTCATCAATGCCCGAATAGCCGTCGGCGCGGTGTAAAAAATATTAACCTGATGCTTATCGACAACTTGCCAGAATCGCGAAGCATCGGGGTAAGTCGGAACGCCCTCGAACATGAGCGTTGTCGCCCCATTTGCCAGCGGTCCATACAAGATATAACTGTGTCCTGTAATCCAACCAACGTCCGCGGTACACCAATAAATATCGCCAGGGTGATAATCAAATACATAGTGGTGAGTCATTGCCGCGTAAAGTTGATACCCTCCAGTGGTATGCAAGACCCCTTTTGGTTTCCCCGTCGAACCTGAGGTATACAGGATAAAAAGGGGGTCTTCCGCGTCCATGGGTTCAGCGGGACACTCTGCTGATGCAGACGCTATCGCTTCCTGATACCAAACGTCCCGATCACCGCCTGAAGGCACATCATTACCTGTTCGACGAACAATCACCGTGGTATGCACATTAGCGCATCCTTCGAGCGCTTTTTCCACATTTGCCTTTAACGGAACTGGTTTCCCACCGCGAGGTCCCTCATCAGCTGTAATCACCACTTGACAGTCTGAATCTAGGATACGGTCTCTCAGCGCTTCCGGCGAAAAGCCCCCGAACACGACTGAATGAACCGCACCGATTCGAGCGCACGCCAACATCGCGACAGCAGCTTCTGGAATCATCGGCATATAAATTGATACCCGATCACCCTTGGTCACCCCACGACTTTTGAGGACATTCGAGAATCGACAAACCTCCTCATGCAGCTCGTGGTAACTTATTTTTCGATCTTCCGAGGGATCATCGCCCTCCCAAATGATTGCAATTTGATCGCCTCGGGTCTCGAGATGGCGGTCAACACAGTTATAAGCCGCATTGACTTTTGCGCCTTCAAACCAGCGAATATCACCCTTGTAATAATCCCAAGAGCTAACAGTCTTCCAGGGGGAAAACCAAGTAACGAATTTTTCAGCCTGAGCAGCCCAGAACGAATCTGGATCGTCGATGGATTGTCGGTACATGACCTCGTATTGATCGGCATTCATATGTGAACGATCCGAAAATTTCGGTATTACTTTATAAACAGTTTCTTCACCCACTCTATTTTCCTCACATAAATCTACGAGCGTCTTTATTTACGCTAGCAGTTGAACCAAAAGCATCCGCCCGCACACCTGATCACCCCTAACTGGCAATCCAGTATAACTTCGATCACCTACCAAAGACTTTTATTGCCGAGCAAGTCAATCCATTTCTGATGCGCTTCATTTTCATCAGCAGAGGCGCGAACAATCGGAAACGTGTCTTTCCTGTTTTTATATTTCGTCGAGGCGAGACTGGCTTTATTTGCGACTTCACGATGATCATTGAGGGAGAGTAGCGTCTGTCCACCCGTCATTGCGAGATAGACATCAGAAAGAATCTCGGCATCCAACAGTGCTCCATGAAGCTCGCGACCACTGTTGTCAACGCTATATCTACGGCATAACGCATCCAAACTGTTTCTCTGTCCCGGATGCATCTCGCGCGCCAGCCTGAGAGAGTCGGTGACGCGACAGATATCTTCAATTTTCTGATCCAAACCTAAAATCTCCAACTCGCGATTAAGAAATCCGATATCGAACGTCGCGTTATGGATAACGAGCTCATTTCCTTTTATAAACTCTAAAAAACTATCCGCTATTTCCGCAAAAACCGGCTTATCTGATAAAAATTCAGATGAAATACCGTGCACTTCTTGAGCGCCCGGGTCAATACTCCTTCCCGGATTCAGATAACTGTGAAATTTATGATCCGTATGCTTTCGTTGCCTAAGACAAACACATCCCACCTCGATCACTCGATGACCTTCACCGACCTCAAGGCCCGTCGTTTCGGTATCTAGAACAATTAAATCCATCTAATTATGAAATCATCTCGTCGATCGCCAGATTTGCTAATGCATCTGCGCGCTCATTTTGTGGATGTCCGCTATGACCTTTAACCCAATGCCAACTTACAGCAAGACGTTGAGCCGCTGAATCTAACGCCCGCCATAGATCTTGGTTCTTTACAGGCTTCTTGGCCGACGTTCGCCAACCGTTCGCCTTCCATGCCTTAATCCAACTTTCCAAACCATTTTTGACATATTGAGAATCCGTGTAGATTGCCACCGACGCTCCCGACTCTACCGCACCAAGCCCCTGAATCGCTGCGGTGAGTTCCATCCGGTTATTAGTTGTTTGTTCCTCGGCTCCGTAAAACTCTTGAGCCCCAGACTCGGCCAATATGAGCACGCCCCACCCGCCCGGTCCGGGATTACCACGACAGGCGCCGTCGGTGAAGATCTGAATAGTCTTGTAATCGCTCATATGTATTTCTTATTTTCAGCTCTGCAATGTCGCGAGGTCATGGCCGCAACCGGCGTCGGGCTCGATTTTTTATGGTGGCTACGATATTCTGATATCCCGATTTTTGCGAGCGATTTTTTTTTCGCGACCACCACATAACTGCCGCCTGTCGATGGCCACCAACGGTCGCCGAACGCCTCGAGAAAACATAGTTTTTTGAGCACCGAGTTCGAGCTTGAAAGGGGGCGATAAAACGCTATTGCAGCGGAAACCAAGTCAAGGTCCAAGAGTTGAATCCAATCCTGAATCCGTCCCACAGACATTAGCTTGCCAAGCGTCGCTCGCTGCCGCCAGCGCTCGTAAAAAAATCGCCGCAAGCCCCACAAGCTCCACTTATTAAACCCGCAGATTACCAGATAACCCTCCGGAGCTAACGTCTCGAACGCCTCCCTAAGCACAGAGTGCGGCTCCGGCGTATATTCGAGAAGATAAGCGAGCACCAACAGGTTAATGCCATGACGGCTAAAAGGTAGCTCGCCCGGTTGTCCGACGACAACGCATTCGGTTCTATCCTGGCAGTCC
Source organism: Pseudomonadota bacterium (assembly GCA_018672825.1). Taxonomy (GTDB): domain Bacteria; phylum Pseudomonadota; class Gammaproteobacteria; order Arenicellales; family UBA868; genus UBA868. Next base: position 38,187 of record JABHUE010000063.1, read on the forward strand.
ACGCTTGACTTTACAAAAATCGCCTGATCAACGCCTGATAACAGATCAACCGATGACAGACCCACCTGAACCCCAACCTCATAGTAGCCTTCAGGTAGAGAATCTTTAACTAACTCTTGGGTCACGCGGGCGAGTTCCCGCCCGAGCGCATTCTCTGCAAAACTTGTTGGAATATCAGTTTGGTAGTCAGGCCTCGTAAAAAAAGGTGGCCCTTCATGAGCCTCAATAGTCATCACTTTATCGTTCAATCTGAATTTTTCATTGGAGGAAAATTTAGTTTAGTCCGGCTTGAATTCAAGTGAAAGTACCAGAGCGTCTTCTTTCGCGGGTCGGCCATAATAATTGGGTCGCCTTCCCAGAAAACGGAAGTCTTTTTTCTGATAAAGCGCTCTGGCGCTACTGTTGCTGGGACGAACCTCAAGAAACAATCGGTCTGCCCCTTCCTTTGCCGCCAAAGAAATAGCAAATTCCAAAAAAGAACTCCCAAATCCTCTGCCTTGAGAATCTGGATGAATGGCGATATTGAGTAGATGCGATTCCTGGGCCGCTGAGGCAAAAATCAAATATCCAAACACTTCAGGAGATCGAAGAACCCAGCATTCATATCCCGCTTTCAAGCAGTCGGTGAAAATTGTTTTGCTCCAAGGTGTCGGTGAAACACTCTGCTCTAACGCCACAACCTCCGAGATGTCCGACAACATCATCCGTTCGGGTGAAAAAGCCCGGGTGAACTCCTCAGGCCGACGAGCCATTTATTAAAAGCTGTCGTGCGCGATAAAGATCTTTCCAGCTTTCTGGTTTCGCGGCCGGTGATTGCAGAAGATACGCCGGATGGTAAGTCGCAATCACTGGCACTCCCGCAACTGCTCGCACCTGACCACTGTTGCGCAATTGACCAGGTGACTCGTTGGTCTCTAAGAGTGACTGCACTGCAACCTTACCCAGTGCCAAAATAACTTTCGGTTGAATTCGCTCAATCTGTTGGAGCAAGAATGGATTGCAATGGGCTAACTCTTCGGCTAACGGGTCCCGATCGTCCGGTGGACGACACTTTAGCGCATTTGCAATGTAAACATCTTCAAGCTTGAAGCCGATGCTAAAGAGCATCGAGGCAAGCAACTGACCGACCCGCCCGACAAATGGAATTCCTTGTCGATCATCCTCAGCACTCGGCGCTTCTCCAACAATCATCAGATTGGCCGGTATTGGGCCTACACCAAAAACAGTCGTATACCTTGTGCGATGCAGTCCACACTGCCGACAGGTTTCAACTTGCGTTAACAAATCAGCCATAAGCTGATCATTCTGGATTAAGTCGCTCTCATCGGTGTTCAAATCCTGTGCAACACCGATCCCGGGCACAGAATGAAAACCAGCATCCCGACTGACCCATTGCGTAATCCCCATTTCCTGGAGATAGCGGCTTCGGGTATCCATCTGATTATTTACCTACACCGTCGCGCCACTTTGCGGATTCGTTCTTTTTTGCCCGCTCTGAAGCTTGTTAAGGCCGTTTACATACGCCTTCACCGAGGCGACGACAATATCCGTGTCTGCTCCCTGACCATTAACAACCCGATCCCCCTCTTGTAGTCGAACGCTTACCTCGCCCTGGGAATCAGAACCCGCGGTGATGGCATTCACTGAATATAAAAGAAGAATTCGGTCACCGGGAACAATCATTTCGACCGCTTTAAATGCAGCATCCACCAGTCCATCACCTGTCGCATGGGCGTGCAGGTTTTTACCGGAAGATTCAATCATGAGATCGGCAGTTGGTATCGCACCCGTTTCTGAAAATATTTTTAAACTGACATACTTAAGTGATTCAACCCCGCTCCCGAAATCGCCTTCTCCCGCAAGCACTTGAAGGTCGTCGTCAAAAATTTCATGCTTTTTGTCCGCCAGCTCTTTAAATCGCTGAAACGCCTCACTCAAATCAGCATCATTTTCGAACTCAATATTTAGAGCTAACATCCGCTCCCGAAAAGCATTTCGTCCCGAATGCTTGCCCAACACAATTTGGTTCGCCGCCCAACCCACATCCTCCGCGCGCATGATCTCATAGGTGTCGCGCTGCTTCAGAACGCCATCCTGATGAATTCCAGCCTCATGGGCGAAAGCGTTTGCGCCCACAATCGCTTTGTTCGGTTGCACAGGAAACCCGGTAATACTGGAGACCAGGCGACTTGCTGTCAAAATTTGCGTTGAATCAAGACGGGTGTCGCATGTAAAGACATCCTGACGAGTCCTGACCGCCATGACGATTTCCTCAAGTGACGCGTTTCCCGCGCGCTCGCCCAGTCCGTTGATCGTGCACTCCACCTGGCGCGCACCGCTTTGGACCGCAGCCAATGAATTCGCAACTGCGACACCGAGGTCGTTATGACAGTGAACTGAAAAAATGGCCTGATCGGCGTTAGGTATTCGGTCTAGTAATCGCGCAAACATTTCGCCAAATTGATTGGGCATCGTGTAACCCACCGTATCCGGAACATTGATCGTACGCGCGCCAGCCGCGATCACAGCCTCAAATATCCGACACAGAAAATCTTCGTCCGATCGCCCTGCATCCTCCGCTGAGAACTCAACATCGTCAACGAGATTGCGAGCCTGCGTCACAGCAGAAACCGCCCTCTCAAGCACTTCATCTGGACTCATACGGAGTTTTGCCTTCATATGAATCGGTGAAGTCGCAATAAAGGTGTGGATTCTTCCGGCATTCGCTTTCCTAATTGCTTCCCCGGCCCGCGCCACATCAGATGGATTCGCTCTTGCAAGGCCACAAATTCGGCTATCAGCGACCTCAGCGGACACCATCTCGACCGCTTCAAAATCACCTACGCTAGCCGCTGGAAAACCCGCCTCAATTACATCAACGCGAAGTTTTTCGAGTTGACGAGCAATACGAATTTTTTCCTGAGCAGTCATGGAGGCTCCAGGACTCTGCTCGCCGTCGCGAAGCGTTGTATCAAAAATTATTAAATGATCAGACATTATTTATCCCCTAATGAGCAACAACTATAGCTAAAGCAACAGATTCGAATTTGAATCAGCCGCCATATTTTTTTGAGAAGTTATTTTTTAGGAAAGAGATAGCGCCGGCAGGCGCAGTAGCGCCAGGATAGCCAGCACGAGAAGCCGCGACGGGATTGCATCCAAATTTGACGTCCGGAAAGCCATTTGATTACGCGAGATCATCACCCCAGTATACCGTTATCGTCGCTTTCCAGCAAAACCACTTCAATCTAGTCCCGCCCGTCGGGCCCCGCACTATCCGAAGAAGGATCATTGACTGTTGAGGTGTTTTCAACCTCGTCAGTTACCGGTTTGAATACATTTATTCCTTTTTTTCGAAGCAACGCCCATTCCACCGGGCCCGACAACGCGTAGGCCAGAAAAATGATGAATACAACGAGCGGGGGATCAAAGGAGATCAACACGAATACAAGGACAAGCCCCAAAACAAAGATGAACGGCACGCGGTGCTTGAGATCTAGATCTTTAAAGCTTCGATACGGAAGGCTTGTCACCATCGCAAACGAAAGAGCGGCCATCACGACCATCGCAATGCCGCGAAACACCGGGTCAACGAGCATATAGGTATTTGCGGCCCAAATTGACGCTGCGACCAAGACGGCAGCTGCAGGACAAGGGAGGCCTTGGAAGTAACGCTTGCTGGGTGAGTCCATTGTATTAAAGCGGGCCAGGCGTAACGCCGTCGTCGCAACATATAAAAAGGCGACCAGCCAGCCGCTCTTCCCAAGCGCCTGCAAACCCCATTCAAAAAGAATAAGCGCAGGTGCGAGCCCAAACGACACAAGATCAACAAGCGAGTCATACTCTTTTCCAAAATCGCTCACGGTATTTGTCAAACGGGCGACCCTACCATCAAGGGTATCAAGGATCGCGGCGACAATTATCGCCACGGCTGCATTTTCGAAATTTCCGACCGTTGCCTGGACGATGGCATAGAACGCCGCAAAAAGACTTGCGGTTGTAAAAAGATTGGGAAGGATGTAAACCCCTTTTGGAGGCCGATCAGAATCCCCGGAGCCCGAGATATTTTTAGACTGACTCAACCGATGCCTCCCGAGAAGTCAGTTGGGCAATTGTATCGCTTCCCGAAAGCACCCACTTTCCCAACTTCGCGACGATCTTGGCGTCTTCAGGCACATAAATATCGACTCGGGAACCAAAACGTATAAATCCATAACGTTGACCCGCAACAACCGTTTCACCGGGTTTCACGTAGGTCAGAATTCGACGAGCGACCCAACCGGCGATTTGCACGCTACTGACCTTGATACCCTCGGGTGTCGTAATCTGAATCCCACAGCGTTCATTTTGTGAGGAGGCCTTAGCTAAAGACGCATTAAAAAATCGGCCGCGGGTGTGCTTGATATCCGTGATTCTCCCGGCGATGGGAATGCGATTGGAATGGACGGAAAAAATATTCATAAAAACACTGATACGGACACACGCATCCCCGGAGAAAGGATCCTTATCGGGTTGAATACTGACTATTTTGCCATGAGCGGGGGAGACAATCAGATGATCGCCTTTCGGAACGCTCCGCGGCGGATCCCTGAAAAACTGCACCACCAGAACAACAAGTACCCAGAAAGGGGCGGCCAGCCACCAACCAGCGAACCAATGGACCACGAGCGCCAGGATCAAAAAGCCAGAAATGCGGCTCCATCCTTCTCGTGCGATGATCGGCGTACTCACCTTGGTCGGAATATCAGCATTATCAGTGAGTGAGAAACGTTTAATTTTTCTCTTTATCTACGAGTTTGCCCTTCTGGATCCAAGGCATCATTCCGCGCAAACGCTCGCCAACCTCTTCGATCTGATGATCTCGACCTGACTGACGAAGAGCCTCGAACTGCTTGCCGCCCGATCGACTCTCTTTTATCCATTCTTGAGCAAATTCTCCCGATTGAATCTCGCCCAATATCTTCTTCATCTCCGCCTTCACCTCGGGGGTGATTACGCGTGGGCCTCGAGTCACATCGCCGTATTCCGCAGTGTTTGAGATGGAATATCTCATATTGGCGATCCCCCCTTCATAAATAAGGTCAACGATCAATTTGGTCTCATGCAAGCACTCAAAGTAGGCCATTTCTGGAGCGTATCCCGCCTCAACCAATGTCTCAAAGCCGGCCTGAATCAGCGACGTCATCCCCCCGCATAACACGGATTGCTCGCCAAAGAGGTCCGTCTCGGTCTCCTCTTTATAGGTCGTCTCGATCACGCCTGCCCGACCGCCGCCGATTGCGCTCGCGTACGAGAGAGCAATGTCGCGCGCGTTCGAACTCGCGTCTTGCTCTATCGCTATCAGGCACGGCACGCCTCCCCCTTCGACGTAAGTCGAACGAACGAGATGACCCGGCCCTTTCGGCGCAATCATAATGACATCAATTTCAGCACCTGGCTTTATAAATCCAAAATGCACATTGAATCCATGCGCAAACGCTAATGCGGCGCCAGGTTTAAGATGAGGCGCAACCTCTGCATCATAAAGGTCTCCCGCTAATTCGTCCGGTACGAGCATCATGACAACGTCCGCGGACGCGGTTGCCGCTGATACCGTGTCTACGCGCAAGCCTGAATTGACCGCCTTAACCCGAGAACTTGAATCCTCGCGCAACCCAACAACCACGTCGACTCCACTATCTCTTAGGTTATTCGCATGAGCGTGACCCTGGGACCCGTAACCAATTACAGCAACGGTTTTGCTCGAAATGATGCTCAGGTCCGCATCTTTGTCGTAATAGACTTTCATTTTTAGTTCCTTAATTGAAAATCGACCGGCAGTAATGGTAACCGCCGAGGTTAAATCCTTAACGCCCGCTCCCCGCGGGCAATTCCGGATACTCCGGAACGGACAACTTCGACGATCCCCGTCGACGGAATCGTGTCCAGAAATGCATTGAGTTTGTCGCCGGGACCGGTCAACTCAATCGTATAAGTTTCACCATCAACATCGATAATGCGGCCGCGAAAAATATCGACAAGACGCTTGATCTCTTCACGATCTGGTCCGGTCGCGATTACTTTCAGTAATAGTAGTTCGCGCTCTATGTGTCGTCCCTCACTCAAATCCAGCAATCGCACAACGTCAATCAACTTGTTAAGTTGTTTAGTGATCTGCTCAATGATCTGCTCAGAACCGTGGGTCACAATCGTCATTCGAGACAATGAATCATCTTCAGTCGGCGCAACCGTGAGCGATTCAATATTGTATCCCCGAGCGGAAAAAAGCCCCGCAATACGAGACAGCGCTCCAGGCTCATTTTCAACCAAAATAGAAATAATTCGGCGCATAATGGTTATGCCAATTCGCGTTCGAGGGGTTTGGCACCGCTGTCTGAAGGCTTCAATACCATTTCGTTGTGCCCTGCGCCTGCTGAGATCATGGGATAGACGTTCTCGCTCTGATCCGTAATGAAGTCCAGGAAAACTAACTGATCTTTCCGCGCAAAAGCGTCTCGTAGCGCATCTTCAACATCCCCCGGCTTGTCAATTTGAATTCCCGTGTGACCAAAACTTGAGGCAAGTTCTACAAAGTCAGGTAAAGAATCCATATAGGAATGGGAGTAACGTCGGTCATAAAAAAACTCCTGCCACTGCCGAACCATTCCCATATATCGGTTATTCAAATTTATGACTTTAATGGGCAAGCCATACTGCTTGCAGGTCGATAATTCTTGAATACACATCATAATACTCGCCTCCCCAGTGACGCAGGCGACTGCCGACTCAGGGTGCGCCAACTGGACGCCCATTGCTGATGGCAGTCCAAATCCCATAGTTCCAAGACCCCCTGAGTTAATCCATCTTCGAGTCTTGTTGAATCCATAATATTGGGCGGCCCACATCTGATGCTGTCCCACATCAGAAGTCACATAGGCATCGCCCAGCGTCACTTCATGGAGCTTCTGCACGACAAACTGAGGTTTAATCAACTCATCACTGGAATCGTATCTCAAGGAATCTTTTCCTTTCCACTCTTCGATTTGAGACCACCATGCCGCTAACGCATCACCGTTAGGGCTTGTTCCGCTCGAGCCAATTGCCTCCAACAGTTGATCCAGAACCGTCGTTGCATCACCCACAATTGGGACCTCAACCCGCACATTCTTGCCGATGGATGCCGGGTCAATATCGATATGAATAATCTTCGCATTTGGCGAGAATTTAGTAAGATCGCCAGTTACACGGTCATCGAATCGGACACCCACTGCCAACATGACATCAGACTCGTACATGGCCATATTGGCTTCATAGGTCCCATGCATTCCCAGCATGCCGAGAAAACGCGGATGGTCCGATGGCAGCCCGCCCAAACCCATCAACGTATTAGTGCAAGGGTAGTCAAGCTTGTCGACAAGCGCGGTCAACTGACGTGCCGCATCCGAGAGCACAATTCCGCCCCCGGTATATATTATCGGCCGTTTTGCTCCTAACAATAAATGTGCCGCCCGATTAATCTGTTTCGAATGCCCTCGACTGAGCGGCGCATACGAACGCATCCGAATTTCCTTCGGATAGGAATATTCGGTTCTGAGTGCAGTGACGTCCTTGGGAATATCAACAACCACTGGGCCAGGACGACCTGTGTTCGCGATATAAAAAGCTTTCTTAATCGTTGTTGCCAAATCTTTTACATCGCGAACCAAGAAATTATGTTTGACGCACGGTCGCGTGATGCCAACAGTATCCACTTCCTGAAATGCATCATCTCCGATTAGGTGAGTCGGGACTTGAGCTGCAAGCACGACCATGGGAATGGAGTCCATGTAAGCAGTCGCTATTCCAGTAATCGTGTTGGTTACGCCAGGTCCAGAGGTCACGAGCACCACACCTGGTTTACCAGTCGCGCGAGCATAACCATCGGCCGCATGAGTAGCGGCCTGCTCATGGCGAACTAAAATGTGGCGAACATCTTCCTGGCTGTAAAGCGCGTCGTAAATATGTAACGCTGCTCCTCCAGGGTATCCGAACACAAGATCTACGCCTTCATCTTTAAGGCTTCGAACGACAATCTCAGCGCCGGTCAGCTCCATTAGCGAACCTCAATTAAAATTAGGTAAGAAAAATCTTAGGAAAAAACGAGAAATCCAGACGCGTAAGTATAAACAGTACAAGGGTAGCCTGTAAATTCAACGCCGACGCCATTCACAGGTTCCGTCCGGCCGATCCTCAATCAGAACATTCAACGCCTCAAGCTCCTGGCGAATCGCATCGGCTCGATCAAAATCACGAGACAATCGCGCCGCTTGCCGTTGCTGCACCAAGGACTCAATGAGACTCGAATCTCCCTCAGGGCTCAAGGAATAATTCGAGCCAGAGATTCCGAGGAAAGCTGCCGGATTTAGATAAAGCAGGCCCAAAATATCAGCCAGGCGCTTCAATTCGGCGCCGTACGCTGCCGCCAATGAACTTTTCCCCTGGTCAATTGCTCGATTTATCTCTTTCGCAATATCGAAAAGCACGGCAATTGCCGATGGGGTATTAAAGTCGTCATCCAGCGCCCGATCAAATGCCAGAGAAAACTGATCATTAATGAGTAGCGTCGTCGGTAAATCTCCAGTCACAGACTTTTGTAATGCGGAGTACAGTCGTTCTAGCCCGGAGCGAGCCTGATCAAGGCCGCTATCAGAAAAATTAAGCGGGCTCCGGTAATGACTGAGGAGCATAAGAAACCTAACCACTTCACCCGCTCTTTCCGGACTTTGATCATTTTTGAGTATCTCTCGGATAGTAAAAAAATTACCTAATGACTTCGACATCTTTTCATGATCGATCTGAACGAAACCGTTATGCATCCAAAAATTGACAAACTTTTTTCCTGTCGCGCCCTCCGTCTGAGCGATCTCATTTTCGTGATGCGGAAAACGCAAATCCATTCCACCACCATGAATATCAAAACTATCCCCTAAACATCGGGTCGACATCGCCGAACACTCTATATGCCATCCCGGTCGTCCATCACCCCAAGGAGACGGCCAGGCCGGTTCCCCGGCTTTCGCCGACTTCCAGAGAACAAAATCAAGCGGGTCATCCTTCGCCATGTCTTTATCAATTCGCGCACCGGATAACAATTCATCAATCGAGCGGCCAGAGAGCAAACCGTATCCTGGAAACTGTCGAACACGAAAGAAAACGTCACCGTTTTTTCCTTGATAAGCAAGGTCTCGTGCCTGCAGAGTTTCAATCATCGAGATAATTTCTGTAATGTGTCCGGTTGCTCTCGGCTCCTCATCAGGCGGCATCACGTTGAGTACTGCCTCATCCTCATGCATTGCGGAAATAAATCTTTCGGTTAAAGAATCAAGTGGTTCGCCTATTTCAGTCGCACGGGCAATGATCTTGTCGTCGATATCTGTGATATTTCTGATGTATTTAACATCGAAACCCTTGGCTCTAAGGACCCGCACAACCATATCGAAAACAACAAGGACGCGAGCGTGGCCAATATGACAAAAATCATATACTGTCATTCCACACACATATATGCCGACTTTTCCGGGCTCTTTGGGTTCAAAAAGCTCTTTATCTCGGCTTAAACTATTGTAAATTTGAATAGACATAAAAATGGCCACGCGAAGCGGTAGCGAATGTTACCGAAATGACTGAGTTAATCCAAATTTTTCTCTGATCGCTGTCTTGCCTAACTGAATCAAAAACTAACATTACATGATTTATCTGATATCCGATCTTCATCTCAGCGCGACTGAGACCGACATTTTTCGTCGTTTCGAGCAATTCACCGCTCGGTTGGTTCCGGGAGATCAACTCTATATTTTGGGAGATCTTTTTGAATACTGGCTCGGAGACGACGCCGTCTTTTTTTTAGGTCATGAGAATACTTTTAACCTTCTCCGGATATTGACCGAAAAGCAAGTCAAAATCTTCTTTATGGCGGGTAACCGCGATTTTTTAGTGGGTCAAACTTTTTCCAAAGAGTGTGGAGTGACCTTACTCACCCAAGAGCATATTTTAGAAATCGACTCTAGAAAATTACTATTAATGCACGGCGACAGTCTGTGCACGGACGACGCCCCCCACCAAGCTTTTCGCTCAATGGTTTTGGATGACACGTGGCAAAAGGGATTTTTAAGTAAAAGTATTGCCGAGCGTGATCAGTTAGCACGGTTGGCTAGGTACCGTAGTGATGACACAAAGACTGGCAAATCGATGGAAATCATGGACGTTACTGACTCTGCGGTGTCCGCAATAGTGGAGAAACACTCGGTCCGCTTACTCATTCACGGCCACACTCACCGCCCAGCAATTCACTCGATCAATTGCCAGTTACCAAACTGTCACCGTATCGTTTTGGGAGACTGGGCGTCCTGCGAAAGTTGGATCACACTGACAAAGGATGAAATTTTGCTTCACCATCACGGAATCACGGATCAACTCATACTTTAGTGGTAAGAGTTGATCTCGGCAAAATCAAGAGTTTCCGAAGACTGTCGCTTAACATCATCGCCGCGTTCACCGGCGTTTTGACTCAAAAATTTTTCAGTCACATCACCCGTGACATATTGCCCGTCAAAACACGAGGCATCTACAGTATGGATTTTAGAGTTTCCTTCCCGAACCGCTGAAATCAAATCTTCCAAACGCTGGAAAATGAGTCGATCAGCTCCAATAAACTTACAGATTTCCTCTTCCGTTCGGCCACTAGCGACGAGTTCAGAAGGTGCAGGCATATCAATCCCGTAAACATTTGCATAACGAACCGGCGGTGCTGCTGATGCGAAATACACTTTTTTTGCGCCAGCTTCCCGCGCCATCTGAATTATCTGTTTGGAAGTAGTTCCTCGAACAATAGAATCGTCAACCAGGAGTACGTTCTTACCTCGAAATTCGAGGTCAATAGCGTTTAGTTTCTGCCTAACTGATTTTTGCCGCTCCGCCTGTCCTGGCATAATGAAGGTTCGACCGATATAGCGATTCTTGATAAACCCTTCTCGGTACTTAAGCCCCATCAAGTTGGCAAGCTGCAGCGCAGAGGTCCGACTGGTATCCGGAATTGGGATGACAACATCCACATCGTGATCATTCCATTCGCTTATTATCTGTTCGGCGAGTTTCTCACCCATCCGCAGTCGACTCTTATAGACCGCAACCTCATCGATAATTGAATCTGGCCGGGCAAGATAGACGTACTCAAAAAGACAAGGTGTCAGCCGGGTATTAGGCGCGCAAATTCGACGCTCGATCTGCCCATTGGTTGAAATAAAAACGCCCTCGCCCGGCGCGATATCCCCGATCAGTTGGTAGTTAAGCAAATCCATCGCGACGCTCTCAGAAGCAACCATGACAGACTGTCCCTGTTCGTCAGATCGTGTCCCGATAACGAGCGGACGAATTCCGCACGGGTCTCGAAAGGCAACCAGTCCATATCCTACAATCATCGCCACTACTGCATAGGCCCCTTTGCACCGCTGATGCAATCGGGCCACTGCGTCAAAAATATCATCCGCTTGAAGTGTCCCGCCCTTCTCTCGGGCAGAAACCATTAACTCATGGGCAAACACGTTAAGCAGTACTTCTGAATCAGAGCCTGTGTTGAGTTGACGAAGGTCTCCTTGGAACAATTCCTGGCTCAACGCTTCTGCGTTAATTAAATTACCGTTGTGCCCCAACGCGACCCCGAATGGGGAGTTCACGTAAAAAGGTTGGGCTTCTGAGCGATTCTCCCCACCCGCGGTGGGATAGCGGGCGTGACCAATTCCCATATGCCCTCGTAGCTGAAGCATGTGACGCGCTGCGAATACATCTCGCACGAGGCCGCTGTCTTTTCTCAAAAAGACCCTCCCCTCCTCACACGTCATTATTCCCGCCGCGTCTTGGCCCCGATGCTGAACGACTGTCAACGCGTCATAGATTTCTTGATTAACCGGTGCATGTCCGACAATTCCAACGACTCCACACATATTAGCGAGCTCCGATGATGGCTTCGATTAAATCGGGATTAAAGGTCCTGATCACTTTCGCTTTCATCGACCTTGGTCGACACGGCGTCCTTCGAAAGAGAATCACTGACCTTTAACGAAAAACTATTTACCAAAGGATTAAAGTAGGGGATTAACTGCGCCCGAATATACCAATCCTGTTCCGGGATCGCGGTTAGTCGGAACGCTATCAGCAAGAATGTGATAACCGCGACCCCTCGCGCGACTCCGAAAATCCCGCCAAAAAATCGATCTGCGAGACTCAAGCCCGCTTTTTTGAAAGCTCGGTTAAGAAGACTGCTCAACAGCGTCAGCGCGATCAAGACACCGGCAAAAACAACTACCGAGCCAATCACCGCTGAGAGCGTTGGATTTTTTATCACAGAATCTAGAGAGTCGCCCAAAATCAGACCGTATCGATAGGAGAGCCAAGCCGCTAATATCCACGAGACAAGCGATAACACCTCTCTAATGAGTCCGCGAACGATTCCTAGAATCAGCGAGGACAGAATCAAAAGCCCGAGAGCGAGATCTGCCGGGGACATCGCAGTCAACTGATTAAAAATTTCCATATTGGGTCCCGGAAAAAACCAAAAGGCTTAACCCTCTTCTGGAGTCACAACCGTCGGCTCGCCTGTTATCAGAACCGCCTTGCCACTCTCTCGTTCAGCGGCTTCTTTCGTTTCGAATGGCCCTAATAACAGTCGCCAGACTGGCTTTTCCCCGATAACAATCTTCTCACGGCGCGCGGGCATATTATTTTCGGCTAAACGGGTTTCCAGCATTTTTAAATTCTCCTCGTCTTGGAACGCGCCAATTTGCACTAGCCAGCCGGGGTTGACCAGAACAACACTTTTATCCGTGTCTACTTCCTCGGGAGAAGCGCTAGGGTCATTGTTTTGATAAAGCGCTTTTTGCTCGATTGTCGTCTCTGAAACTCCCTTTTCTGAGTCCTGATCGGCCATGCCGTCTGAATTCACAGTCTGCTTCGCTGGCGACTCAGCTACGTTTGTTACGTCGGGGGCAAGTTCGCCGCCCCCGATAGTTGAAACAAATTGATCCGTAGGTCCAAAGCCTGGATCTTTTCCCGGGAGTTGGCGTGGCACGCCATTTCCACCCCCTAACAACCACGGCAGAACAAGTATTGGCAAAACCAACAGGATAAAAGCTCCCATCAGCCGATGCTTAAGATTTACAGGAGAATTGCCTGACTCATCCATTAAGAAAAAATTCTCTTGGCGTGCACATCCAGTATATCACCGACCAAATAAAACGAACCGAAAGCGACTATCCTATCTCCCGGTTCCGACGCCTCTAGTGCCTGGAAAAAAACGCTTGAAGGATTCTTTTGGCCCGCGGTCTCAGCCACATTAAGCGCCGGACATTTACCCTTGAGTTCCTGAATGGATATGGCGCGCGGCTCATTGAGCTCGGCAAGGAACCATTCATCAATTTGATTGTCTATCAGACTGATACACTGTCCAATATCCTTATCACCGAGCATTGCGAACACACCGCGTGTTTTTCCCTTTACGGATTCTTGTGCCAGTTCAGTTGCGAGACCTTCGATCGCTTGAATATTGTGACCCACATCCAGCCACAGACTCACCTCTCCTTCGATATGCTGTCGTCGGCCTGGTGTAATTGCAGCCAGCAAAGCATCGAGATCTTTGACTTCAATCGGCAGTCTGTCCTGCAGCGCATATACCGAAGCTAGGGCGCCTGATAAATTTCTAGCCCTAATCAAGCTACCGGTCGAGATCTGAACCTCCTCTGGTAGTCCAACTCCGAATGTCGCATCGCGAAAATGACGCCAATGCCAAACATTCTGGCCCGACAACTTTACTTCAAAGTTTTTATAATGCTGTTGCGCCTCACACTGGAGAATAGTCAAGCGACTAATAACGCTAGACGGCGGATCCGGATCGGCTACCACCACTTTACCGCGATATCTAAATATACCGGCCTTTTCGGCACCAATCTTCTCGCGCGTACTTCCCAGCCAAGCCTGATGATCGATATCGATCGTGCAAAGAATTGCGAGGTCTGGATTAAGCAGGTTAACCGCATCAAGTCGCCCGCCCATTCCGACCTCCAAAATCGCAACATCGATTCTCAGGTGCGAAAATATATAAAAAGCGGCGAGGGTTCCAAACTCAAAATAAGTCAGTGGAATATTCCCCCGCGCGTTGTCCACAGCCGAAAACGCTTCGCACAATAGTTCGGGACTGACATCCAGCCCTGAAAGACGAATCCGTTCACAGTACTTGATCAGATGTGGTGAGGTGTAGCAGCCAACGTTATACCCTGCAGAACGATAAGTGGCCTCAATCATCGAAACCGTTGTCCCTTTACCATTGGTGCCCCCAACGGTAATGACGACTTCCGGCGTTTTGAGTTTCAACAGGTGAAGGACGCGCCGCGGGCGATCCAAACTAAGGTCGATCGTCCGAAAATGAATTGACTCGATATAAGAGAGCCAATTTTCGAGGCCTGCTGAAGTTCTTGACTCCATTAAATTAAAACAACGATCTCAGTTGCTAGATAACTTGATCAGGAATTAAAAGCTCAGCGTCAATCGCACGTACGGGTCCAAATCCCATCGTTTCCGCGGCCTCGGCGATAACCTCGCGAAGCTCTCCACGACTGACCACCATATCAATAGCGCCGTGCTCGAGAAGAAACTCTGAACGTTGAAACCCTTCCGGTAATTTTTCTCGTACGGTTTGCTCAATTACACGGGGACCGGCGAAGCCAATGAGCGCATTGGGCTCCGCAATAATCAAATCACCGAGCATCGCGAGGCTCGCGGATACACCCCCCATCGTTGGATCAGTCAAAACAGAAATATAAGGAATGCCGTGGGCTGAGAGATTATTAAGTGCTGAAGTCGTCTTCGCCATCTGCATTAATGAGAACAATCCTTCCTGCATTCGAGCGCCGCCACTTGCAGAGAAACAAACCAGAGGGTTCTGATGCGCAAACGCATCATCGGCCGCCCGAACGAATTTCTCGCCCACTACTGATCCCATAGACCCGCCCATAAATCGAAATTCGAAAGCGACTGCGGTAAAAGGAGCGCCGTGGACCGAGCCCCGCCCCGCTACCAATGCCTCTTTTTCTTCGGACTCCTTTATCGCTTCGGACAGTCGCTCCCGATATCGGCGAGAATCTTTAAAGCCCAGAACATCGACGGCTTTCAAGTCGGCACCAATCTCGTCGAATTGGCCGTCATCAAAGAACGCGGCTAATCTTGCTCTGGCTGTAAGACGCAGATGGTGGCCGCACTTGGGACAGACCTGAATGCTGCGGTCTAGATCAGCTCCATAGAGCACTGAACTGCAGTCGGAGCATTGCCGCCACAGTCCTTGGGGAACACCGCGACGAGTCGCTGCTGAAGCGACATCTTTTATTTTCGGTGGAATTAAACGATCAAACCAACTCATTAATGACTCATCCTTTCTGCCAAGTTATCGTGGCTATTACGATCCCATTCCCGGACCGCACGACAGAACGCCGCTATTTTTTGAGGATCCTTCACGCCAGGGGTTTTTTCCACCCCGGAGCTCGTATCAACACCCCACGCGTTTGAGACTGACAATGCCATCCCGATGTTGTCAGCCGTCAAGCCTCCAGCCAAAATAATCGGTGAGGTCAGATTAGCGCGGGCTCGACTCCATTCAAAAGTCTCTCCCGTCCCACCATGGGCATCCGGATTAAAGGTGTCCAGCAAAAAAGCACCCGCTTTCGGGTGGGTCAACGACTCCATTTCAGGGTCAATCTGGTCCGACATTCTCATCGCCTTAATATAGGGTTTCCCAAATCCTTCACAAAACTCTGCACTTTCATTGCCGTGAAACTGAAGAATGCTTAAGGGTGCTCGATCTAGCACCGCATTAACTTCTTCCTCTAGTGGGTCAACAAATACACCCACGAGATCGACCAACGGTGGTACCTTTTCGGCAATCTCAATCACTTGTTGAATACTAACGAATCTTGAACTTCTTTTATAGAACATAAGCCCTATGCCGTCAGCGCCAGCATCAACGACAACGCTGGCATCTTCAGCGTTAGTAATTCCGCAGATTTTAATTCGAGTGCGCACTCCGCTATTGTAACGCGTCGGCCGAAATCACTTACCAAAACTTACAAGCAGGTGGTGGTAACGGGATATCGAAATGAGCCGAATAGCGTACCTCCGATAGGTAAAGGCCATCGGCAGACGCTGTTACGCCACCCTGTCTTCGATCGCGACTGTCCAACACTTTTTTTGCCCAGGATGTCGGTGCTTCACCCGATCCGATTGCCATCAACACGCCTGCGATGTTACGCACCATGTGATGCAGAAAGCCATCGGCGTCAATATCAATCCAAATCCAATCCCCGCGTCGGTTGATTGAAATTTTTTGAACATCACGGACGGGTTGATGAGACTGACAACGCACCGATCGATACGCCGAGAAATCATGACAACCTACAAGATCGTCTGCGGCTGTAGTCATCAGATTCTCATCAAGATCAAGGTAGGTCCAGGTTACTTTTCGAGACAAGATCGCTGGGCTCACCTTCCGACAGAAGATAATGTAACGATAGGTTCGCCCAACCACACTAAATCGAGCATGGAAGTCTAAAGGTACTAATCGCGCCCATGTCACCGCAACACTAGACGGCAGATTCGAATTCACACCTTTAATCCATGAATTGATCTGACGACTCACTTGGGTATCAAAATGGACTACTTGACCAGTCGCATGAACACCGGTATCAGTTCTGCCTGCAGTCGTTGTCCGCACCGAATGATTTGCAACAGCGCTAATTGCGGTTTCCAAAGTCTGTTGGACCGTAGCTACCCCTTTTTGCATCTGCCACCCGCAGAACTCGCTACCGTCATACTCAACACCCAGCGCATATCGGTTCAGTTGTTGCTGTAGATTTTTCTGATTATCCATACGCCGAAAGCTTTTTCATAAGTTGTTGTAGAATTTACGGTCGACCGTAGTGACTATTTTTCTTAACCGTTCCGAAGCCATCGATTGGCTCACCCCTTAACCTAGACTCAAAGAAAATCCTTATGTCGTTAAATAATACGAACAACCCCCCGCTTGAATCCTACCGAAGCGGACCAGATGACCGCGGACATTTTGGTATTTTTGGCGGACGATTTGTTGCCGAAACTTTAATGCCATTGATCCTGGAGTTAGAAGCGGCTTACGCTCAAGCGAAAAACTCTACCTCCTTTCAGGCAGACTTTGATTATTATGCGACCCACTATATTGGTCGACCTAGCCCACTTTACTTTGCAGAACGCCTTACAGAGCACCTTGGCGGAGCAAAGATTTATTTTAAACGAGATGAGCTCAATCATACCGGCGCTCACAAAATTAATAACACGCTTGGACAGATTCTTCTCGCCAAGCAAATGGGGAAAACACGAATTATTGCCGAAACGGGCGCTGGTCAGCACGGAGTTGCAACTGCGACGGTATGTGCGTTATTCGATTTACCTTGTGTCGTTTACATGGGGGCAACTGATATTGAACGCCAAGCGCCTAACGTTTTTCGTATGAAGTTACTAGGGGCTGAAGTAATTCCTGTAACAAGTGGCACTGGCACGTTAAAAGACGCCATGAATGACGCGCTTCGCGATTGGGTGGCAAATGTTGAGAACACCTTCTACATTATTGGCACTGTCGCGGGTCCTCATCCCTACCCGATGATGGTTCGCGATTTCCAGAGTGTGATTGGAGTGGAGACTCGAGAACAAATAGAGCTAGCGGAAGGACGTCTACCGGATGCGCTGGTTGCCTGCATTGGTGGAGGATCAAATGCGATGGGCCTTTTTCATCCATTTTTAGATGAAAAAGTGAGAATTATTGGGGTTGAGGCTGGCGGACTTGGGGTCGATACGGACAAACACGCAGCCTCTTTAACGGGTGGTAACCCAGGGGTATTGCACGGAAATCGTACCTACTTGCTACAGAATGAAGACGGGCAGATCACTGACGCACACTCAATCTCTGCTGGTCTTGACTATCCTGGCATTGGGCCGGAGCATGCATGGCTTCACGATCAGGGGAGAGTTGAATATGTCTCCGTAACCGATGAAGAAGCGCTCGAGGCATTCCAGCTTTGTTGTCGAACCGAAGGGATCATTCCCGCGCTGGAGCCAGCCCATGCTCTTGCTCACGTTGTCAAGCTTGCGCCTGAAATGGATCGAGAACAGATTCTTGTGATGAATCTATGCGGTCGCGGTGATAAGGACATTTTCACTATCGCCGAATCCCTCGGAGTAAAAATATGAGCGACAATAAAGCGGACAGAATCGCATCGACGTTTAACCGCCTCTCTAAAGACCATAGGGCAGGTCTTGTTACTTTCATCACAGCTGGGGATCCAAACCTTCAAACCAGTCTGGAGATTCTCCATCGGCTGCCATCTGCGGGTGCGGACATTATCGAGATCGGGATGCCTTTTTCAGATCCAATGGCCGACGGGCCGGCAATCCAAGCGGCCAGCTTACGATCATTGGCGAACGGCGGATCACTTCGCGCAACTCTCGAAATGGTCAGAGCGTTTCGGAAAAAAAATAAAACCACCCCTCTGATTTTGATGGGGTACTTTAATCCTATCTATCAATATGGCACCACCCAATTCGTTAACGATGCGGCAAGCGCTGGTGTTGATGGTCTGATTATGGTGGACCTACCCCCTGAAGAGGATGACGAACTTTGTGATCCCGCTCGAACCGCAGGGCTTCATTGGATTAGACTGGTCACGCCGACAACCAATAAGGACCGTTTAAGCGATGTTCTTGCCAATAGTAGCGGGTTTGTCTACTACGTCTCGATTGCTGGAATAACGGGTACGCAATCAGCAGGTGCGGCTTCAATAGAAAAAGCAGTCCATCAAATTAAAACGAAATCAGATCTTCCCGTAGCCGTTGGCTTTGGCATCAAAACTCGTGAGCAGGTCAAAGAAATTGGAAATATTGCGGAAGGCGTAGTTGTGGGATCCGTGATTGTTAACGAAATTGAGCAAAATCTCGACGCAAATGGCCAGCCGAAGGCAGGTCTTGTAGAGAGCGTTATCTCACTGGTCCGGTCTCTCGCCACAGATTCTATTTGATTTGGAACAGAAACCTAGACCCATCAGTAACCCCGGTACGACGAGCAGTTAAAGCGTCTTAAGGATCCGGAGCGCTTTTCCCGCGCTCTCTTTATCCTCGCCATCGACTAAGACTTGGAGTATGCGTCGCGCGCCTTCCTCGTCTCCAATCTGAATACAGGCTTGTGCGAGATCGATCTGTTCAGAGGCCTCAGTTTCATCTATCAAAACGAGATTATCAAGATCTTCGTCGCTACGCTTTGGCTGCTCACTTAATCCTTCAAAAGATATCACGTCATCGGGCTCCACATCTGAGTCAATTTCAAAATTGATGTCGCCCTCACCGGATTCCCGCCCTGCATCGTCGCTACCTATTTGACTTTGCGCTCGCGTTAACTCACCACCCTGAGTGTCGCTTGCACTCTCGATCTCAAACTCAATCTCTTCAAGATTCATTTTTGGCGATGGGGATCGGGGTGAACGTTCCTCAACTGACGCAGAGTCCATTTCCAAAGAATATGACGAGTCCACAGCCGAATGGTTCCCAGAAGCTCCAGAGACCGGATCAGATCCTGCTTTTATCTTTTTTGATAGCGCCTGAATATGAGCAAACTCAGCGGAGTCTTTATCGACCTCTTGAATCAAGCCTGCCATCAGCTCGTTAAATTCTGCTGGTTTATCGAGTGTTTGAAGAGCCTCTAACAACTTTAGTTTGAGTTCGAGTCGGTTCGGAAATCGACTGATTGCGTCACGCAAGATTTTCTCTGCCTGGCTCGATCGACCATAGGCTATGTAAATCTCTGCTTCTGTAAGGGGATCAACCTCATCGCTTGTTACCGCGACTCCTCTTTGTGTCTCCAATTCAGTTACAAAACCTGCGCCGATACTATCTTCAACAACCGTTGGCACGACGGGCTGAGAACCCTGAGAGTCACCCGGAACCGAGTCTTGAAACACCGAACGACGCCCCGCGCTAGCGACCCTTGTCGCCTCGGAATCCGATGATAAATATCGGTGGGCGCGCCGTCGACGAATTAACCACAGTATCAACAAAAGTACGATGACCAGTAGTCCAAATGATACCGCTGAGTCATCCATCAACAGAGACCCTGTATTACCCTCAACAACACCCAATCCCGTACTGATAACGGTGGCCAATAGCCCGTAGAGCCAGATCGCACGATCCTTCATCCAATCCAAAGTCTGCGAAGGGTCACGCCAGGGCGCTGCGGGCACGACTTTAGTATCTTCTGCTCCCGCTAACTGGCTATCCGGCTCTATCGATTGCTCTAGCGTGATTGAAGCGTCCAAACTATCCGGAAGTTGATTATTGTTGTCGCCAGAACCGTCCTCGACGACCTCTTCTGCAACAGGAATCCCTTGAGAGTCCATCGCATCTGGATCATTTGATAAGGTATCTGGTTGAACTAGATCGATCTTCTGCCTTTCTGCGATCTGAAGTTCTGCCATTTTATCAAGCTGTTTTTGCGCAAGCGCCAACTGTGACTCTTGAAGCTCAATTAATTTCATCGTTTTTTCAAGCTGCGACTCGAGCAGACTGATCTGACGATTAAGAGTGTCGTTTTCTACCGTCTTCGACGCAAATGCTTCCTCAACTGCCGCAAGCCGATTACTTAATTCATCAACTTGCTGATCTTGCTGCACTTCTGGCGCATCAAGACTGGTTGACGCAATCGATGTCACCGACGACGATTCGGTCGCGCCGTCTCCGAGCGTACTCGCGGTCGACGTTGATTCTGCAGCTGAGACCGCTTCCCCGTTCGGAGACACAATTCGAAGCACATAACTTTGTCCAGTCAGTGCAGATCCATCAGTGTCAGGGAATGTTAAATCAGTGGCGGTCCAACCCTCGGTTGATGATGACTCGTCTTCATTCCGAGGAGAACGTTGGGTCCACGTCAGTAACTGCGTTTCATAAATGTCTGCGACTTCATTCTTATCCAAAGCCCCCATCGATCGCTCAGAAGGTATTCGCAGGATCGCCCCTTGCCGCATTAAATTCATATTACCGTCTATAAAAGCGTCAGGATTCTCATTGATCAACGCAACCATCTTCTGCTTCACGGTAATCACTGATGACGCCTCAATCGAACGCGCAATCTGCATTAACGTATCACCTCTTTCGACGGGACCAAACCTGTCACCTGGGTACAATAGAGGCAGATTCACGGCTATTGTTTCGCTTCCCATCATGATCGGTTCTGGATTGCTAATGACAACGGGATCCAACATGATGGTGTAATCCCGAAATACCTGCTGTTCGCCTGAGGTGAGTTGAACCAGAAAACGAATAAACGGCAGTGATAACGCCCGGTCGGTATGAACACGGATAAAAGATGATTGATTCGACGAGTCAAGAAAAAATTCAAGCTCTCCAAGGATTTCGTCGTAGACGATACCTGCCGCTTGATGCGCCTCACGTGACGCTAGGGCAACTACCAAGTCATCAGTGATTCCCGCAGATAGTTCTGACACGGAAATTTTAGCCGCCAGAGGCTCGTACAGATTCGACTGCACTTCAATCGAATCAAGTACCAATGCATTTACAGAACCACTGACCACGGAAAATAACCCGATCAGCAAAGCTGCTCGAATATTTTTCATCGGCGGCTCGATAGTTAACCTGAAAAAAGGCGAGAGCGCTGTGAGCAAAAATTGAGTCGGCGTCATATGTCCATTATAGGAGGACGGCAGCCTTGAACCAATGCACGAATTAAGGCGCTAGTTAATTAATCAAGGTTATAGAAAAAACGATCGTGAAACCTCTCAGAACCGGGACAGTGTCTGTGGGATGATTGAATTGACCGGTAGGAAGAGAGGTGCCTTTTGCGCAATTATTTAAGGGTCGATTGCACCGCCTCAGCAATCTGAATACTGTTTAACGCGGCACCTTTTCGGATATTATCAGCCACCACCCAAAGGCATAATCCACGCTCGCACGAGATATCTTCCCTAATTCGACCCACAAACACCAGATCTGAGTTCGCCGCCTCTGTGACTGCGGTCGGATAACCGCCAGGCTGGCGATCATCGATAACACAGACCCCGGGCGCATTTTCAAGAAGTGATCGAGCTTGCTCTGCCGTTATTTTGTCACGGGTTTCGATATGCACGGCCTCTGAGTGGCCGAAAAAAACGGGGATTCGGACTGTAGTTGGATTCACTGCGATCTCATCATCTTCGAAAATCTTCTGGGTCTCCCAGACCATTTTCATCTCTTCTCGTGTGTATCCGTTTTCTTGAAACGTATCAATATGTGGAATCGCATTGAAGGCGATCTGTTTAGGCATGACCCTGGGCGTGATCGGCTTAGCATTAAGCAAATCAGCGGTCTGACCTGCCAATTCTTCGATCGCACTTTGTCCCGCCCCCGAGACAGCTTGGTAAGTGGCCACATTGATTCTTTTGATTCCAACCGCGTCATACAATGGTTTTAATGCGACAACCATCTGAATGGTTGAGCAGTTTGGATTAGCAATAAGGCCCGAATGCCGCTCTAGCGCGTGCGGATTAACTTCAGGAACCACTAATGGAATATTAGGATCTGTTCGAAAATGTGAGGTGTTATCGATTACGATGCATCCTGATTCAACTGCCTTTGGCGCATACTCTGCCGAGATACTGCCTCCCGCTGAAAACAGCCCAAATGAAACCTGGGCGAAATCGAACGTTGAAAGCGCCTGAACCCGGACTGCTTTTCCCCGAAACATCACGACTTTACCGACCGACTTTTCACTCGCAAGCGGAAACAACTTTGCCACAGGAAAATTGCGTTCCTCTAAAATTTTTATCATGGTCTCGCCGACTGCACCAGTGGCCCCAACAACCGCAACATTCAATTCTTTCTCAGTGGTCATAGTCTTTGTAATTCTATCGAGCGCTTAAGCTTACAACTGCAAGTCAGGAAACAACCATGGCGTTTCCTTGGCCCTTCGCGCCTCGTAGGCGTTGATATCTGACTCATGCTGCAGTGTTAGTCCAATGTCGTCTAGCCCCTCTATTAGGCAATGTTTTTTAAATTCATCAATCTCAAAACGATATACGTTACCGTCTTCAGACGTAAGCGCTTGACGCTCGAGATCGATCTCCATCGAGAACGCGCCCTGCTCATCATCTCTTGCGAAGAGCCACTCAATATCAGCCAAAGGAAGCGCAATTGGCAACACTCCGTTTTTGAAACAATTATTGTGAAAAATATCAGCGAAACTTGCGGCAATTACCGTCCGGATACCAAAGTCACGCAACGCCCACACCGCATGTTCGCGAGAGGATCCGCAACCGAAATTTTCCCGCGCCAGCAAGAGTGAGCCGTCGCGATAGGGTTTGCGATTTAAAACGAATTCTTTATTTAATGGCCGATTACTGCAGTCAGCTCCGGGCTCACCCTGATCCTCATACCGCCAAGCATCAAATAAATTATCTCCAAAGCCGGATTTATCAACCGACTTCAAAAATTGCTTGGGAATAATTGCATCCGTATCAATATTATCTCTATTAATCGGGATGACCACGCCGGTGTACTTAATAAATTTTTTCATACTGCACGCCCCTATAACTTGTTTGGATCAGCAAAGTGTCCTGCAATCGCAGCGGCTGCTGCCATTGCCGGAGAAACGAGATGGGTCCGACCACCGTAACCCTGGCGCCCTTCGAAGTTACGGTTAGACGTCGCTGCACAACGCTCGCCCGGCTCAAGACGGTCTGCATTCATCGCTAGGCACATAGAGCAACCAGGCTCCCGCCACTCAAATCCGGCATCAATAAAAATCTGATCAAGACCTTCATCTTCGGCTTGTTTCTTTACCAGGCCTGATCCTGGAACAACCAAGGCTTGCTTTATATTGGGGGCGACACAACGACCGCGTGCAATACTGGCCGCCGCTCGGAGATCTTCAATCCTGCCATTCGTACAAGCGCCTATAAAAACCTTGTCAACCTCAATTGAGCCGATTTGAGTTCCGGGCTCAAGCGCCATGTAATCCAACGCCCGCGACCAACCCTCTCGCTTACCCTCATCTGGCGCATCCGCAGGATCGGGGATCACATCGTCGACACTCGCGACCATTTCCGGAGAAGTGCCCCATGTGACTTGAGGTCGCAAGTCAGATACATCAATCACATGTTCCGCGTCGAAAACGGCATCATGATCCGAAATTAATTCACGCCATGCTTTAACTGCGAGATCAAACTGATCTCCACGCGGGGAATATGCGCGCCCCCGAAGGTAATCAACCGTCTTCTGGTCTACGGCGATAATGCCGGCACGAGCGCCCGCCTCTATGGCCATGTTGCATAAAGTCATCCGCGCCTCCATGGAGGCATTTTCAACTGCCGACCCTGCAAATTCGATCGTGTAACCCGTGCCACCGGAGGTACCAATTTCTCCAATTACTGCAAGGATCATATCTTTTGACGCAATTCCCTCAGCTAGAGCGCCGTTCAACACAATGCGCATATTCTTCATTTTGCGCGCCATCAGGCATTGGGTCGCCAGAACGTGTTCAACCTCTGATGTACCAATCCCAAATGCTAGCGCCCCTAGCGCGCCATGTGTCGCGGTGTGGGAGTCCCCACACACAATTGTCATTCCCGGTTGGGTGACGCCTTGCTCAGGCCCTACCACATGCACAATTCCTTGACGGGGATCGGTCATGTTGAATTCCGTAATACCGAACTCCACGCAATTTCGATCGAGTGTCTCGACCTGCAGTCGAGCAATAGGATCATCGATCCCAGCGCTACGATCTGTTGTGGGCACATTATGATCAGCCACGGCTAAGTTCGCCGCCAGGCGTCTAGGAACTCGTTTTGCATCGCGCAAGCCGGCAAAGGCCTGGGGAGAGGTCACCTCGTGCAGAAGCTGTCTATCGATATAAATTAATGCGTCACCGCCGTCCGCATCCCGAACCAAATGCTGATTCCAAAGTTTGTCGTATAGGGTTTTTCCAGTCATATTCCTTCTCCTGAGGGCGCCGGATTTTACCATAGCGTTCAATAATTCCAACGATTGAGACGAATCGACAGCCCTCGACTCATTTTTTTATTCTTACACTGTTACTATCGGATTTCTAACCCACATTCAGGCTGATCTCTAAATTAAAGGAATCATGATCAATTTTCGCCATTTATTTATCATGCTCGAGACAAACCTGGGTAAAGCATTATTGCCCGTGGACCAAAACACGGTCACTCCCGACCGTATTGTTACCTCACTAGCGAGCTATCCGAATCTTGCCAGACAAGCGGCGCTGGAGATTTTTAAGCATAACGGATGTCAGAAAATAGACGATCCGGTTACGCTTTTCCCAACCCTAGATGCGCTTGGATGGGTCAAACAAGATCATCAGAAACAAGGAACACTAGATCTAGCGGGTGCAGAACTATTAGAAGCAATCGGACGCCACGTCCTCGTCCTTATGAATGAAGATCAAAATACAAAGACGTTCGGTCAAAGCCCCGCGCCTAGTTCTGAATTCGAAACGCGTTACTAAAAAATCGCTCACGCTGCACTTGGAATATCAGGACCCGGTGTTCCATTTACACCAAGTGCTCGCTGACGCAGGAAATGATCCATCAACACGAGTGCCAACATCGCTTCAGCGATAGGTACGGCCCGAATCCCTACACAGGGATCATGCCTTCCGGTCGTGATGACCTCTGTTGGGGAACCGTCGATTTTAACTGTCTGACCTGCCGTGGGAATGCTGGATGTCGGTTTGAGTGCGATAGAGGCAAGAATCTCCTGACCGGTTGAAATTCCTCCCAAAACACCGCCGGCGTTATTACTCAGGAACCCTTGTGGTGAGATCTCATCCCGATGATCACTTCCCCGCTGGATCACGCTTTCAAAGCCCGCTCCGATTTCAACACCCTTCACCGCATTAATCGACATCATGGCCCCAGCGATATCAGCATCTAATCGGTCAAAAACCGGTTGTCCTAATCCTGGAGGCACATCCTCTGCAGTCACCAAAATCCGAGCACCAATAGAGTCTCCGTCTCGCCGCAACTGATCAATAAATGAACCGATCTCATCAATTTTTGACAAGTCAGGGAAGAAAAAAGGGTTATCCTCCACCACGCGCCAGTCAATGGAATCAGCCACAATTGGACCCATTTGTGTCAGGCAGCCACGAATACGAATACCCGCACTGTCGGACAAATATTTCCGTGCAATCGCTCCTGCAGCGACCCTCGCTACCGTTTCACGGGCCGATGCTCTTCCGCTCCCTCGATAATCCCTCAACCCATATTTTTTAAGGTAGGTGTAATCAGCGTGGCCCGGTCGAAACTGATCTTTAATCTTGTCGTAGTCTCGAGAACGTTGATCTTCGTTCCGAATCAATAAGGCAATCGGTGCCCCGGTTGTAGTTCCCTCGAACACTCCCGAGAGGATCTCAACTTGATCGAGCTCTTTTCTCTGAGTGGTGTACTTCGATTGGCCTGGGCGTCGCCGATCAAGATCTTTCTGTAGATCGGACTGCGTGATCGATAGTCCAGGAGGACATCCATCGATCACACAGCCGAGAGCCGGACCATGACTTTCGCCAAAAGTGCTCACCTGAAAAAGAGTTCCGAAAACGCTTCCGGTCATCAGAGATACCTGCTGTTACGAATAAAATTAAGCCCGAGGAAGGGTGACCCCACTTTGACCCTGATACTTTCCCTTGCGATCTTTGTAAGAGACTTCACAACTCTCATCTGCTTCAAAAAATACAACTTGAGCAACCCCTTCATTCGCATAAATCCGCGCGGGCAAGGGCGTCGTATTTGAGAACTCAAGAGTGACGTATCCCTCCCACTCCGGTTCAAACGGTGTCACATTAACAATAATACCGCAACGTGCATATGTAGATTTACCAAGGCAAATCGTTAACACATTGCGAGGAATTCGAAAGTACTCCACTGTTCGAGCGAGCGCAAATGAGTTAGGAGGGATAATGCAACACTCCCCTTCAAAATCGACAAAACTGCTCGCATCAAATAATTTTGGATCAACAATCGCGGAGTTGATATTCGTAAAAATTTTGAATTCGTTCGAACAGCGGATGTCATAGCCATAACTTGACGTGCCATACGAAATTACCTTTGCACCATCAACACTGGAAACTTGTTCTGATTCAAATGGCTCAATCATTCCCGCACCAGCCATTTCTCGGATCCAACGATCTGACTTAATAGACATCGATCATCCTGTCAGGTGTTCTGAACGACGATTGAAGGGAAGACGTCAGCGTAATTACGTTTTCGCGCCGCAAGTCGACCGGCTACATTTCTGGCAATTTCTTTGTAATTTGCGGTCACTTTACCATCAGGGTCAGCAACTACTGTCGGTCGGCCACTGTCCGCATCCTCGCGAATTCGCATCTCGAGTGGGATGCTCCCTAAAACATCAACACTGTGCTCATCCGCCATACGATGCCCACCACCCTGGCCAAAGATTGCTTCCTCATGGCCGCACTGGCTGCAGATATGCGTACTCATGTTCTCCACCACACCAAGCACTGGAATTTCAACTTTCTCAAACATCTTTAACGCCTTTCTTGCGTCCAATAACGCGATATCTTGCGGTGTTGTTACGATGATTGCTCCCGAAACCGGAACTTTTTGTGCAAGGGTTAATTGCGTATCGCCGGTACCCGGTGGCAAGTCAATGACCAAGTAATCCAGATCTTTCCATTGCGTGTCATTCAGGAGTTGCTCGAGGGCCTGTGTCACCATCGGTCCGCGCCAAATCATTGGCGTATCCTCATCAATCAGAAAACCAATAGACATCGCTTGAATTTGATAACTCATCATCGGTTCGATGCTTTTTCCATCAGATGATTGCGGGCGACCGCTGATTCCGAGCATGCGAGGCTGGCTCGGACCATAAATGTCGGCATCCAAAATACCCACTCGCGCGCCTTCAGCAGCAAGCGCGAGTGCCAAATTCGAAGAAACCGTAGATTTTCCCACTCCGCCCTTTCCGGACGCCACGGCGATAATATTGCGAACGCCTTTAATCGGGGTGACGCCTTTCTGAACTTCATGGGCAACAACACTCGTCTTCACTGAAAGGTTGATCGTACAAGACCCACCCACAACCCCTTCTATCGCCTCTCGAACCAAAGCATCGAGAGTCGCCTGCCAGCCAGCCGCCGGGTATCCAAGTGTTATTTCAAGCGAAACTGTGTCCCCTTCAATATCTGAGGCCGTAATTGCTTTTGACTCTTCGAGGGTTGATTTTGTGTGGGGATCAAGAATGTTGCCCACTGCTTCGAGCAGTGCTGAAGTGGAGATCTCAGTCATGTTATTCCAAATTAGGGTTAAAATTTTGAAGACGGTAATTAACAATACCTTTTTTAAGGTGCCCGATGCTACCACAACGATGCATCAACATTGAGTGCATAAGCTATAATTAGGGGGTTTAATCCTGTATTTCGGATGCCTGTTTCACTTCAAACAGGAAATTCGAATTCGACCTAATCCGATCTCCCTTTGCTAATTCAGATGCCTCGAACCATTCTTGCCACAAGCGCTCTACCCTACGCCAACGGCCCTATCCATCTGGGTCATTTGGTGGAGTACATTCAAACCGATATCTGGACACGGTTTCAGCGCCTGCGGGGACACGAAACTTACTATGTTTGCGCCGAGGATACGCATGGCACCCCGATCATGCTCAAGGCTCGAAGTGAGGGCATTACCCCCGAACAACTCATCCAGCGTATCGAAGTCGAACATCGCCGGGACTTCAGCGACTTCCATATCGCTTTTGATAATTACTATTCGACCCACTCTGAGGAAAACCGGTATTTCTCCGAAACGATCTATCAGCGTTTACTCTCAAAAGGACATATCGAAAAACGCACCATTACGCAGGCATTTGATCCTGTTGAAAACATGTTCCTGCCTGATCGATTTATACGAGGGACATGTCCAAAATGTGGGGCCGCTGACCAAAATGGAGACAGTTGCGAATCTTGTGGCGCAACCTACTCACCAACGGATATTAAGGATCCGGTCTCGGTGATATCAGGGGCGTGCCCGGTCGAAAAAGAATCAGAGCATTTTTTCGTTCGTCTATCTGACTTTGAAGAAATGCTTAAAGACTGGACCGGCTCGGGACGGTTGCAGTCAGAAGTCCGAAACAAGCTCAACGAGTGGTTCGACACCGGCCTGCAAGATTGGGATATCTCTCGCGACGCACCCTATTTTGGATTCGAAATCCCTGACGCTCCCGAAAAGTACTTCTACGTTTGGTTAGATGCACCGATCGGTTACATGGCAAGTTTCAAAAATCTTTGTCAAAAAAAAGGGCTCGACTTTGATAAGTACTGGTCAACTGATTCTGAAGTAGAGCTTTATCACTTCGTCGGCAAAGACATTCTCTATTTTCACACCCTTTTTTGGCCCGCCATGCTCCACGGTGGAAATTTCCGAACGCCGACAGCGGTATTCACCCATGGGTTCCTGACCATTAACGGTCAAAAAATGTCGAAGTCGCGGGGCACTTATATCACCGCCCGGGACTATCTTGAGCATCTGGACCCCGACTACCTAAGGTACTACTTCGCAGCTAAATTAAATAATCGGGTGGAGGATCTTGATTTCCATCTCGATGATTTCGTAACTCGCGTTAATTCTGATCTCATCGGAAAAATAGTGAATATCGCAAGTCGATGCGCCGGTTTTATCAACAAGCGTTTTAAAGGACAGCTGTCAGCATCGGTCGTGAACCCCGAACTCTTTGATCAATTCACCTCCGCACACAACACCGTTTGCGAAGCATACGAAAATCGTGAATTTTCGCGCGCCGTCCGCGAAATTATGGCGTGGGCTGATTCGGCGAATCAATACATTAACGACGCACAGCCTTGGATAGTTGCCAAAGAAGAAGGCAGAGAAGACGAACTACAGGCAATTTGCAGTCTTGGGCTTAATTTGTTCCGAATCTTAATGATATGGCTGGCGCCAATCGTTCCAGGCCTCGCGGAACGGAGCGCTGAATTTCTTCAGTGCCCGATCGGGACTGGCACTCCGCTTGCTTCGATCAATCAGCCTTTAATCTCTCATCAAATTGGTCCATTCAAACGCCTGATGGATCGCATCGAACCCTCAAAAGCAGCAGCCATTATGGAAAATCTCAAAGTGCCCGACGAAAAACAAGATGAACAAAACGCCTCGGGCCACCTAAGCGACGAGCCGATTGCCGATCAGATATCAATTAGTGATTTCGGAAAAATTGATCTCCGTGTTGCGCTGGTAAAAAACGCAGAAACAGTCGAGGGGGCGGATAAACTGATCAAATTAACCCTTGATCTTGGACAAGAAATCCGAGAAGTCTTCGCCGGTATTAAAAATGCGTACGATCCTCAACAACTGATCGGTCGAAAGGTTGTGATGGTCGCAAACCTAGCGCCGCGGAAAATGCGTTTTGGAGTATCAAATGGAATGGTGCTAGCCGCATCAGGCAAGAATGATGTTGGCGGCGTGTTTGTCCTTTCGCCGGACGACGGTGCTGAACCTGGAATGCCAGTCCGATAACCTTTCCGCTGTTTACCTGTGCGCCCTGAAACGCTTGGCTGTCAGCGAGACCTTTTTGATATACCTGAAAACACCGTTTTCCTTAATTGCGCCTATATGTCGCCACTGCTGCGACAAAGTTGCGCTGCAGGCATTGAAGGTCTTCGCCGCAAAAGCCACCCCTGGGAAATAACACCCCCAGACTTCTTTGCAACTGCAGAGCTAGTACGAGAGAGTGCAGGCGCACTTTTGCAGAGCAGCCCAGATAATATCGCCTTAATCCCCTCAGCGAGTTACGGTCTCGCCGCAGCCGCCAGGAATATCCGAATTATGCCGGGACAGGACATTATTGTCCTTGCCGAGGAGTACCCTTCTAACTTCTATATTTGGCAGTCTCTTGCGAGAGAGTTAAACGGAAATCTGACTACCGTTTCTCGACCAACCGACGGTGATTGGACATCCCAGATATTGAAAGCAATATCTAAAACAACTGGCCTTGCGGCGCTTCCGCACTGCCACTGGACTGATGGATCGCTGATAGACCTTAAAAAAATACGACACGCACTCGATCAAGAAAATGCCGGTCTTGTTCTCGATCTGACCCAGAGTCTTGGCGCAATGAGTTTTGACGCCGCAACCATTCAGCCTGATTTTGCTGTCGCGGCGGCCTACAAATGGCTACTAGGTCCTTATTCCACCGGAATCATGTACGTCCACCCAAAGCATCACCTGGGTAATCCACTCGAGTTGAATGCCTTCGCTCGCAAGGACGCGGTCGATTTTCAGAACCTTATTGCCTACCGAGACGAATATCAACCGGCAGCCCGAAGATTTGATATGGGGGAAATGGCTAATTTCGCCCTCCTTCCTGCATTGCTTACGAGCCTCAACCAACTTATCGAGTGGCAACTTCCGAGGGTCGAGCATACCCTTCGGGAGATAAATAAAGAGATATGCGACCATGGCCGGCGAACGGGTCTTGATATTCTCCCGGAACCTTTTCGTTCTCCGCATTTTACCGGATTACGATTCAAAAACGATGTCCCCTCAGGCTTAATACAAAATCTTGCCGACCAAAACATATTCGTG
This sequence comes from Pseudomonadota bacterium, assembly GCA_018672825.1. GTDB lineage: Bacteria > Pseudomonadota > Gammaproteobacteria > Arenicellales > UBA868 > UBA868. Next base: position 69,884 of record JABHUE010000063.1, read on the forward strand.
AGTGCGAGAGGTCAGTCGCTCAGAGTAACCCCTCACCTATATAATGATCTCAACGACGTCGATCGCTTTTTTACTGCGCTATCTCGGCTTTTATGACAACGATACCTCCAGAAGAATTGAAACAAGTCGAGGTTCGGCTCGACGCACTGCTACCACAACTCCAGTGTCAACGTTGCGGCTATCCCTCCTGTGCCGCCTATGCTGAGGCGATGAGTACTCGTTCCACCACAGGCGACCGCTGCGCGCCCGGAGGCCAACGAGTATTGATCCAACTTGGCGAACTTCTCGAATCTGTATCTGATCAAATACATCCCGAATATGATCATGCCGTGATTCCAAACGGTGTTTGGATTGATGAAAACACCTGTATCGGGTGCGCCCTTTGCATCAACGCGTGTCCGATGGATGCCATCATCGGATCCGGGAAACTGATGCACACCGTAGTAGCCGATCGATGCACTGGTTGTGAACTATGCCTCCCGCCGTGTCCGGTAGATTGCATTACATCCCATCTCCCAAAGACTCCAGACTCTGCTTCGTTTCAACAATTCGTCGACGACAACAAGGTTCGATTCAAAAATCAATTTCTGATTCATCAAGGTCGCGCTGAAAATCCTAAAGAATCATCAAGACTTTCTTTAAAGTCTCGACCACGACTCGATGAAATCAAGGCAAGCGTGGAGCGCGTTAGGGCCCGACGGGGGCCTTTGGATTCATCTTCCCACCGCTGATGAACGCATCCCAACGTCTTCAGATTTTCTCGCTGTTGTCTCAACAGATCACTGAACCCAAGACTGAACTTAAATATCGCAGTCACTTCCAACTCCTAATCGCAGTGATCCTATCAGCCCAAGCGACTGATATTTCTGTTAACCGGGCCACCCGACCCCTTTTCCGGGACGCTCCGAACCCCAAGGCAATCCGTGATTTGGGTGTGGAGGGCCTAACCCAATACATTCGCGCCATTGGTCTTTTCAATACCAAGGCAAAAAACATTATTAGCACCTGCAACATCCTGATCGAGAAATATCAAGGTCGAGTGCCTCGAACTCGCGCGGCATTGGAGGCGTTACCCGGGGTTGGACGAAAAACCGCCAACGTCATACTCAATACCGCTTTTGGCGAGCCCGCGATCGCTGTTGACACGCATATCTTCAGAATCTCGAATCGAACTGGTCTCGCGCGAGGGAAGACAGTGTTAGCTGTGGAGAAGCAGCTCCTCCGGACAACACCGGAGAATTTTCTCATCGATGCACACCATCTATTAATCCTTCATGGACGATACACATGCAAAGCGCGCGCACCTCTCTGTAAAAACTGCGCCATCAAAACGTTATGTGAATTTCCCGGTAAAACAGAGCTCTCAGGCTGAGCTACGGGTTTTCAGCACGCACTTTTCGTTGTCGCTTAGTTTCAAAGAGCGCTACTCCGGTCGCCACCGCAACATTTAAACTTGGAAAATCGTTTTCCGTCGGAACCCGGACAAGTGCATCGCAATGCTTTCCCGAAATTTGCCGAATGCCCGTCGCCTCTGATCCAAAAATCCAGGCGACCGGCATCGTCAAATCAAATTCATCAAGTGATATTGAGCCCCTCTCTGATGCCCCTAAAACCCAAATCCCGGCGGTCTTTAACATCTTAAGCACCTGACTCCAGTTACCCACCTCAAAAATCTTTAAATGGTGAAATCCGCCCTCGGCAACTCTCAGCGCCGCCGGGGTCAAGCCTGCGCCACCTTTCACCGGAATAATCACCGCATCAACTCTTGCTGCCGCTGCCGTCCGTAAACATGCGCCGACGTTTCTGGGATCCTCAAGACCGTCAAGGATGATAATCAGTGGAACACCAACAAATTCATTCAGCCAGGTTCGGAGCTCGCTCAGGCCTTCGCCAGGCACCTTTGCCAATAGACCCACAACACCTTGATGGCGAACGTCGCCAGCAAGATTATCTAACTCCTTTTTCTGAGCACGACGAATCTTCACACCGCTTGACCGTGCACGACTGAGCAAGTTACTCAATCTTGAGCTCTCTTTCATCCCGTAGTGCACGATTTCGCCAAGCGACTGACGGTCCGCTGTTAGCGCGCTCTCAATGGCGTGAAACCCACACAAAACATTGATTCCTTTTGACAATTTATTCTCTCAACTCTTAAGACCTGCTTGGGCCTTTACGGCCCCTATTTACACTGTCTTTGCGATGGTTTTTGATTTTTCTTTTTTGTTTTTTAAACGGTCTGACGAAATCAACTTTTCCCTCTTCAACGTCCACCCCGGCAACCTGAATTGAAATCGGGTCGCCGACCCGAATCTTCTGTCCAGTCCGACGGCCCGTTAGAACCAAGGATTTAGGGTCGAACTCAAAAAAATCATCCCCAATCTCTGAGATATGCAAAAGACCATCTATCGGGTATTGATCAAGCGTAATAAACAGACCGAAGGAGGTTGCGGAGGTCACCCGGCCAAAGAATGTCTCCCCCAAACGTCTTCCAATAAATTCTGCCTTTAAGATCGAGTGAATTTCGCGTTCGCCATGTTCTGCAAGGCGCTCTGTCTTTGAGCAGTGTAAAGCAATTTGCTCTAGTTCTTGTTGAGGCAATCCCGGATCCTCGCCCGCGTCCAGTTTGAGAATCCACTTTAATAGTCGGTGGACAATCAGGTCTGAATATCGACGAATCGGAGATGTGAAGTGAGTGTACCGCTCAAATCCAAGCGCAAAATGTGGAGCGCAGTTGCTCGAGTAACTTGCCTGCTTCATGCACCGCAATACAAGAGTCTGAAGCGTTTCGAATGGACATGATGCTTGTCGAATTTCGGCGAGACATTCCGAAAGGTCTCTGGCGCTCGGATCCGAAGACCCATTCATGTTGACACCAAAAAGGCTAAGGACCTGCCGAAGCTCGAAGATGCGATCAGAATCCGGTGCACCGTGAATACGATATATCGCTACTGGAAGACTCTTTTGAAGGCATTGCGCTGCACATACATTTGCGGCAAGCATGCATTCTTCAATAATTAGTGTAGCAACTGGGCGATCGATATGCTTGATATCACTTAACCAACCATCATCGCGATACGTGGTTTGAGTCTCAGGGAAGCTAAATTCGACACCGCCCGATTTGAGTCGGCGGTCCGTCAGCTTTTGGGCGAGAACATGTAACAACTCGAGATTATGCCTCACCTTATCTGAAATTCTGCTGCTAAGCGGTCTAATCCCCATCAGGTGATTAGAGGCTTCCTGATAAGTCAACCGGGCAGCTGAACATATGGTGCCAGTAACAAATTGACTGTCTTGAAGATTTCCTTCCTGATCAAAAGTCATCCTGCAAACGAACGCGAACCGTTCCTGATCAGGGCGCAAAGAGCAGACATCATTGGATAGGATTTCCGGCAACATTGGAAGAACCCGGTCGGGCAGATAAACTGAGTTTCCTCTCTCCCTCGCAGCCTGATCGAGCGCGGTCCCTGGCTTTACCCAGTGGCTAACGTCTGCGATTGCGACATCCAGATGATAGTGCTCCCCGTCAAACTGACAAAGAACCGCATCATCAAAGTCTCTAGCACTTTCGCCGTCGATCGTAATGAATGACAGGTCCCTTAAGTCGATCCCATGGCACGCTGGAGCCTCATCGACCTGACACCTGATAGAAGCGTTTAATTGATCCAAGTCAAATGGCCACTCGACCTCATAACCCTGCTTTTCAATTACTCGTTCGGCGAGCAACCCAGCAGGGTTAGTTTCCGGAATCACGCGCATGACCTCAGCCAGTGCTTTGTTGATAAAAAAGGGGTGGGTCAGGCGCGTCGCCCAGACAAACTGTCCATCCTGACCGCCGTTCAAGAGACGGTCTGGCACTAACGATATTTCGTTCGATGGTCCACTTTCGACGATTATGACGTTCTGATCACCCCGTCGTTCGAGTTGGCCCAAGAAAGGTTTGGCGCTGGTCGATAGAATGGCCAGCACCCTTACTTCCGGCTCACCTCTTTTGCGAGTCGGCTTGAGATCTACAAGCACCAAGTCACCCGTTAATACACGTCTGGCTTGACGATCAGATAAAAAATAAGTCTCATCGTCTTTGACGTTCACAACCCGCTTTTTTTGCGAACCATCCGTGACGGTCCCAACTCGAAGGCGAGCCTTTTTGCGGATTGATAGATAGCCCGCATTATTTCGGGTCAATAGTCCCGACTGGCAAAGTCGATCAAAGACTGTACGAGCCAAGAGATCTTGTTTTTTGGCGCCAGAAAGCCCGTCGATGAGTTCTGACTCAGTTAGACTTTTTTCAACCAACAGTCGTCTTAAAGCATAGGCTTCAATCTGGTATTCCAGCGGGAGAATAGAGGCTGCTAAAGACACGGGTCGAATCATACAGGCTGAGGTGGTGTAATAGACAAAATAAATATACTAGTGAAGCTGGCAGATCACACTTTTACGCGTATAGCCAGAATAGATTCATTCAGCAAAACGACACTCCCTTCTAGATTCAAATCGCGCCATGGCAGTTAATTCAACCGTGTATAATTGTCGCAAATTCTCTTAGGTTCAGCTCCATCTTCTTAGGCTCTGGGCTAAGACGAGTCAGATAACAACTCTCGTGGGTTAGAGTCGTTGCCGAGGTGGCGAAACTGGTAGACGCGCTAGCTTCAGGTGCTAGTGGGGGCAACCCCGTGGAGGTTCAAGTCCTCTCCTCGGTACCATATTGACGCAGAAAAAAGTTCACGGGATCGTCGGTTTTATGGAGAGTCGATTCTGTATCCCGACTATCCCAATCTCTCGATATTACCCCCAGAGAGGAATTGATTGAGGCGAGCGCAAAACACGCGCTTATCGGAGCATCTTCAGCGTTAACATCGCAACGACTTAAAACAGATTTTTGAGCACCATGGTCTCTTCGCGATCTGGGCCCGTCGAAACGATATCAATAGGCACTTCCAGCAATTCCTCTAAGCGACGGATAAAGCTTTTCGCCTCTCGTGGCAGCTCGGACAGCGATCGAGCACCAACGGTTAATTCACTCCATCCGGGAAGCGACTCGTAGTTGGGCACACACCGATCGAGACTGCCTGAATCCCACGGTGGCTGCTTAATCGTTTCGCCATCCAGTTCATAACTCGTGCAGATCTTGATTTCGGAAAGATTATCGAGCACATCCAGCTTGGTCACACAAAGCGAATCGACGCTATTGATCCAACAAGCCCGCCTCGCAAGCACTGCATCAAACCATCCACATCGGCGGGGTCGTCCCGTTGTCGCGCCAAACTCATGTCCATTTTTCGCTAAATGATCCCCATCGCTATCGAACAGTTCGGTCGGAAAAGGTCCAGCGCCAACGCGGGTGGTATACGCTTTCACGATCCCCATGACGGTTGTCATCATTAATGGCCCAACACCGCTGCCACACGCCGCAGCGCCAGCCGTTGTATTTGATGAGGTGACAAATGGATAGGTGCCTTGATCAATATCTAACAACGTCCCTTGCGCCCCCTCAAATAGAACATTTCCGTTGTCTTGATGAATCTCGTAGATTCGATTGCTGACGTCGCCAATCAAGCCGGCCAGTTCGCGAGACCAGCGATGCACCTCAGAAAAGACATCATCCTGAGCGATCGCTTCGACGCCGAACCGCGACGTTAGTAAAAAATTATGATATTCAAGAAGTTCGCCCACTCGTTCGCAACAGGAATCGGGGTCAGATAATTCTCCAAAACGGATTCCTCTTCGGGCAGCCTTATCCTCGTACGCAGGGCCAATCCCTCGCCCGGTCGTACCGATTGCATTTTTTCCACGAGCCCGCTCACGAGCCTGGTCTAATGCGACATGGCTGGGGAGGATAATAGGACTTCCGGGGCTGATGAGGAGACGCTCGCGAGGTTCGCACCCTGAAGTTTCCAAGGCATTTAATTCCTCGATAAGCGCATCAGGTGCAACAACGACCCCGTTCCCGATCATGCACTGCACATTTTTTCGAAGAATGCCAGATGGAACGAGGTGAAGGACAGTTTTCTGCCCATCTATTACCAGGGTATGGCCCGCGTTATGCCCTCCTTGAAAACGAACCACCGCGTCGCAACGCTCCGTGAGCAGGTCAACGATCTTACCCTTGCCTTCATCTCCCCATTGAATCCCGAGGACCACTAACTTTTTCGACATGACCTGCTTCTCAATTGGCGACTAGACACGCGCTTACCCTTTGATCCATGCCAGCATTATCAATCCGAGAACTATGACTACTGCGCCGCCGACTCTCAATTGCCGATCGGTTAACCCTTGCAGGCGATTAGCCAACGATCGATATCCTCTCGGACTCGCAAACGGAATCAGGCCTTCGATCACAAATACCAGTGCCAAAGCGGCTAAAAAGCTCTGCCAATCCAAAATAAACGCTATTGACTGGACCCGGGTCTGGCTTGTTTAAAGTACTTGAAAAATTCCGAATCAGGCTCTACCACTAACAAGTTATCAGGGCTTGCGAAGGTCTTACGATAAGCATTTAAGCTCCGATACATCTGGTAAAACTCCCGATCACGGCTGAAAGCCTCCGCATAAATTGCCGTTGCTTCCGCATCGCCTTGACCTTTCACCTCTTGCGCGGTCTGCTGGGCCTCTGCAATGATAATCGCTCTCTGACGATCGGCATCCGCACGAATGACTTCTGCAGCCTCTGCGCCCCGCGCTCTCAAATCCATCGCCACTCTCGAACGCTCGGCTTCCATCCGCTGATAAACTCTTTCACTAATGCCGGGATCCAGGTCAACCCGCTTAAGTCGAACATCAAGAACCTCTATCCCAAGGGACGCCACCTCGCGATTCATCGCAGTCCGAACCAAGTCCATGATTTCAACCCGATCTCCTGAGATCACCTGCTGCACCGATCGATTACCAAACTCACTTCGCAGGGCATCATTGACCCGCTGAGCAAGACGACTGCGCGCATTCGAGGCAAGACCACCTAATCGAGTGTAGTAATCAGCCGCGTTAGTGATCCGCCACTTGACGAATGAATCGACCACGAGGTTCTTTTTTGCTCTGGTGAGATATAACTCTGGATCAGAGTCCATTGTCTGCACTCGAGCATCAAAAAATTTAACGTTATTGATCAAAGGCGCCTTAAAGTGGATGCCTGGTTCGTCGTTCGACCGGACAATTTCACCGAACTGGAAAACAATCGCTTTTTCACGTTGGTCCACATAGTAGACCGATGAAGCACCCAGTGTTACTGCTATCACCAGTAGCACAAGAGTAATCAGACTTTTTCCGCTCATTGCGTAAGGCTCCTTAGGCGACTGGAACGCTCCTGACGTGATTCGGACCCGCCAGTGTCCGCCATATCAGATCCTAAATTATCCAAATTAAATTCTTTATTCGTGCTTGCCATTGATCCGCTATTTTTCCTGATTAACTGATCAAGTGGGAGATACATCACGTTATTCCCTCCGCTTTTTTGATCAATAACTAATTTTGTTGAGTTACTATAAACGTCCTCGAGCGCATCAAGATACAAACGATCCCGAGTCACATCAGGTGCTTTTGTGTACTCGTCCAGCACTTGGAGGAACCGGGAAGCTTCACCCCGCGCCTTCGCGACGACCGTCGCTTTGTAGGCGGCCGCTTCTTGCTCTAATCTAGCGGCTGCGCCTCGAGCACGAGGAATGATGTCGTTTTGGTAAGCCTGCGCCTCATTTTTGAACCGCTCCTCATCCTCGCGAGCTTTAACCGCATCATCAAAAGCGGATTTCACTTCAGCGGGTGGCTGGGCGTTCTGCATTTCGACCGCTTTAATATTGATTCCAGTATCGTAACGATCCAGAATCTGCTGAAGGAGTGACTTTGTTTCCTGCGCAATCTCTGCGCGTCCGCCCGTAATTGCAAAGTCCATCGTGTTTCTACCTACAATTTCTCGAACTGCACTTTCTGTCGCACCCCGAACAACCAAGTCATAAGTTTCCGCCACATTAAAGATTAACTCTCGCGGATCTTTGATGTCATATTGAACCGCGAAATGGATATCAATTATGTTCTCGTCCGCTGTCAGCATCAATGCCTCGCGCCCAACAGTCGTCGCTTGATTGGATCGAGCACTTGTTCGATAACCCACTTCAACTGTCCGAATCTGCTGGATATTAACCACCTCTACTGATTCAATCGGATAAGGCATATGCCATCTGAGACCGGCTTCTTTGATCGTCTTGTAGGCGCCAAATCGCATCTCGACTGCCTGCTGGCCCTGCTCAACCACATAAAAACCTGTCGCAAACCAGAGGCCCAGAACAATGATGGATATGGGAGCAATCGCTTTTGAACTGAAACTCGGCAAGCTTCCACCAGATTTCCCGCCTCCACCGCCTTTACCTCCAAATATCCCGCTAAACTTTTTCTGAATGTCCTTCAACACCTCATCGAGATCAGGTGGTTGATTTTGGCCATTGCCCTGCCCCCAAGGATCTTTGTCGCCCGACCCTGACTGATTCCACGGCATCTAGTATTCACCTCTTTTTTGACTATTCATCGATTTAATAAGGCCTCGGTTAACCCCTGAGGAATTACCGCGAGTTTATCACGGTCGAGTAAGAACTCACGTCTTCTCCACCTTCACATCTTAGATCATCCCCATTATGTTTTTGCTCCAAATCAAGAAACTCAACACAATAATCAGGGTCTCGCTTAATCTTTCCGATGGTTGGCGCGTCCGCTCTCGCCCTGATGTGCGATATTCCATCTTGATCGACTGACTCCTCAAGCACTTCGGTCAAGGAAAAAATCTGGGCACGAAGACGCCCCTTCGAAGGGGGAATAGAAAAGCTTACCTCTCGGCTAAACTTCGATAATTCAATGAAGACCTCTTCAAGTAAGGCCTCTATCCCTAATCCGGTTTGAGCCGAGACCCGAACCAAAGTCCTGCCATTAGACACGGCTTTTCGTTGGACCGGTGCTTTTCCACTAATATCACACTTGTTTCGCACCACGATCGTCGGAATTTCGGCCGCGCTAATCTCCGCCAATACGGTTTCCACCTCAGACTCATGCATCATCACTTCAGGATCACTATCGTCGGCCACTCTCAACAATAGATCAGCATTCGAAACTTCTTCAAGAGTAGACATGAATGCGTCAACCAGGGTGTGAGGCAATCCTTGAATAAATCCAACGGTATCGGAAAGAATGGCCGGCCCAAATCCTTTAATCTGAATTCGACGCATCGTCGGGTCGAGTGTGGCAAAAAGCTGATCCGCACAAAAAACATCTTCGTTAACGAGCCGATTAAACAAAGAAGACTTTCCGGCATTGGTGTACCCTACGATCGCAATGGTAGGCACACGGGAGCGCGCCCTTCGATTACGACGCAAATGTCGCTGCGAACGAACCTTCGACAGCCGATTCTGAAGATATCGAATTCGAGCGCCAAGAAGACGGCGATCTGTTTCAAGTTGGGTTTCGCCCGGACCACGCAATCCAATTCCGCCTCGTTGACGCTCAAGGTGTGTCCATCCTCTAACGAGTCGTGTCGATAAATGTCGCAACTGAGCGAGCTCCACCTGAAGCTTCCCCTCATGGGTCCGTGCACGCATTGCGAATATATCTAGAATCAATCGTGTTCGATCCACAATGCGACACTTACATAACCTCTCGAGATTTCGCTCCTGAACAGGACTGATTGCCTGATTGAAAATGACAAGATCAGCGCCTGTATCAATAACCCGCTCCGCGATTTCTTGAACTTTGCCGCGACCAACGAAACTTGATGGGTCCGGATGGGGCCGTGACGCGCTCAGGCATCCCACGACGTCCGCGCCTGCTGAGGTTGCAAGCCCAGATAACTCATCAAAATCAGAATCAAGCACCCCGCCCTTACAGCTTTGGTGGAACAGAAGCGCTCTCTCAGTCCCGCCTAACAAATCGGATTCAGGCAACAGATCAGTTAAAAAAGATTCGTTAATGACAAAACCACCAACGCGCGAAATTTTCCCACTGTAGCCTCACTAGACGAGTCGAAATTTCAGAAACCGTAAATCAACACTTACACTTCCGCACGTTCTTCGAGAATTTGATCCGTATTAGAGTCATCGTCTGAATATGGCAGCTTGACGGTCTTTGTTGGAACAATCGTTGATATCGCATGCTTATAAATTAGTTGGCCAACACTCCCTCGCAACAAAATCACGAAAGAATCGAAGGATTCCACTTGACCCTGCAACTTGATTCCATTGACTAAATAAATTGCAACCGGAATTCGCTCTTTTCTGAGCGCATTCAGAAAAGGGTCCTGCAAGGCAGTTGCTTTAAGTTGATTCATGCTTTTTTCCTCGTCGTTTACAAGCGATTCAACTCATCAGCTAAGCATGCAACGACACTTTATTGTTGTTATCGAAAATTAACGCGACCACAGTGAAAACAGCCCAAAAACCAACATCTGAAAAACCAACTGTTGGCAACGATGATGCAATTTTTGCTACGGTTGTTCCTTAGTTTCTAAATCTAAGTCCGCACCACGCTAATTTCAAGCCTGACGGCCAATCATCGAGATATTCGCCGCATCCAGGTATCGACTAACCGATGAAACCAACCCTCCGCTGGAGGCATCAAACCAGGTCAAGCCCCGCTCATGGCGCAACCAGGTCAATTGGCGTTTCGCCAGACGTCTTGTCGCTGTCGCTATATCCGCGATCATCTGTCTCTCGTCAACTTCATTCTCGAGGTATGACCAAACCTGCTGATAACCGACCGATTTCATCGCAGGCGTCTTTCGGCATTGAGGATATCGAGATCGAATTCCGCGGACTTCATCAACCAATCCCGAATCAATCATCTCACGCAAACGATCGTCAATACACCGATGCAAAGTTCTTCGATCAGAAAGGCTGAGCGAGACCCTCGACACTTTAACCCCGGTCTTATCAAGTCCATCTGAGCTCGCACACTCTGAAACCCGCTTTCCCGTCAGAATGTTAATCTCCAGTGCGCGAAGAATTCGTTGTCGATCATTTGAATCTATTCGATTTGCTGATACGGGATCCATCTTTTGCAGTCTGCGATAGGTGGCCCCCAAACCATTCTGACGCACATCGCTCCCTAAACGTTGACGAAGCTCCTGATCAGCAGCTGGAAGTTTTGGAATACCCCTCAATAGTGCGGAAAAGTAAAACATGGTTCCGCCGACAAGCAGTGGTATTCTTTCTCGCTTCAAAATTTCATCGATGTGAAATCGCGCCTGCGTACAAAAATCGCCTACTGAAAAAATCTCTGGAACATCCCGGATGCCAATGAGGTGATGCGGAAACTGAGCTAAAAGATCTTCAGATAATCGAGCCGTTCCGATTTCCATACCGCGATAAACCTGACCAGAATCCACACTAATCAAGTCGATGGGAAAGCGAGATGCCAACTCTAAAGCTAGCGAAGACTTCCCCGTTGCGGTTGGTCCATGAAGAAAGATGACGTGTTGGTCAGCCAAGGGCATTATTCGACGACTGACCGCTTGAGCGACTGCGTATCCAAAACATCACCTCTATCCATTGGATCAAAAAACCTATCCGTTAACATTAAAGAATGGTTCCCAGACAGACTTTTTGCGACCAAGTTGCTTGGGCCGAAAATCTCCAAAGCATCCGAGACATTCTCTTTTAGACAGGAAACCTCAACGTCGCAATAACGTTTAAGCCCCCTAAATATGGCACGGGAAATTTGTTCTTGAGACTTCGTGCTTCGGAGCAAACTTTCCTCTTCTTTATTTGTGATAAAGCCCGTTTCTACCAACACGGAGGGGATATCTACCGATTTCAATACGACGAAAGCCGCTTCCTCCACCTGATCACTATGCAGAGCCCCAATCTGTTCAATCTCAGACAAAATCTCACGTCCTAATTTTTTACTCTGTTTAAGTTTCCAATCAAGGCCCATATCTAAAAGCGTTTCCTGGATATCAGGTTCCTGGTCGCCAATTGCAACGCCACCCGCGAGGTCCGACGCGTTTTCACGAGCCGCAAGCCATTTACCCATTTCGCTACTGGCACCTCGATCTGACAATACAAAAACAGAAGCGCCCTTTGCGGTTTTTCGTTTGGCAGCATCCGCATGAATCGAAATGAATGCGTCGGCTTTTTCACGCCTTGCAATCTCAATACGACTTCGAAGACTGACATAATAATCCCCGTGACGGGTCAGGAAGGCTTGCATCCGTCCGTCTGAATTTATCAAGCGAACGAGCTTTTGGGCAATCTCCAAAACAATTCGTTTTTCTTGCGTGCCGCCAGAGCCAATGGCCCCTGGATCGTCACCTCCGTGACCTGGATCAACCGCTACTAGAAATTTTTTAAAGCGTGCTTTTTCTGGTCTCGTTTCTTTGGCGTTTTCCGTTTGATCGCGAGAAATATCTACCACTAAGCGATAAGGATAGGGATTCTTGGGTTCAAGCAAAAAATCACTGTAGGCAACCGGCCTATCAAGATCCAAGACGACTCTTAGCGTATATCGATCAGGACGACCTGTCCGGATTTTCAAAACAGTCTCAGTCGCTGTTGGCGGTTTAACGCCGTGGCCCGAGATTTCAGCGTCGAACAAATCAATTACTAAACGGTCAGGATTTTTTAGCACGAAAATCTCATACTGGGGTTGTTGCGTTAGATCGATAACAAATCGAATCTGATCAGGTCCCGCCCAAAGACGCATTCCATCAACTTCGGTGGTACCTAAAACACCCTGAGCGACTGCCAGCAACGCGACGAAGATAACGCTCTTCACTTTACTCATAGGTCAGAGATTTCCGTCGTGATGCGGGTTTTCAATGGGCGCCTGAATGTCTTTTATTGTCACTTTTCTCCGATTTTCAAAATAATCAATCTCAATCTGCCATTCTGGTCTTGGCAGTAGGTCCTCGGCTCGTTCCGGCCATTCGATCAGAATAATGCATCCCATGGCTAACCGGTCTCGAAATCCCAAACTCTCAATCTCTTCCGCCGTCTTAATTCGATACAGGTCTAAATGATGAACCCCACCCTTAGAAGTCTGATACTCCTCGACTAGTGTGTAAGTCGGACTTACCACCTGACTCTGAGAGCCCATTCCAGAGATAATTCCTTTTACCAGGGTGGTTTTTCCGGCGCCCAAATCCCCTTTCAAATGAACCGTGCATGGAGCTGATATTTGACCCGCAAGTTCATAGCCCACGGCTTCCATCTCGCGAGGGGTGCTTACGATTATCTCGCGAGTCATATTCCTATCTCAAGTCAGACCTAACGTATGGCACCTGCCCAATCAAGTCACTCGCAAGCATTCCAACAGCGCCCGAGTTTTTGGCAATCAAATCGCCAGCAGAGGCATGAAGCCATACTCCGACTCCCGCCGCCTCGAATGCCGGCAACCCTTGCGACATCAGACCTCCAATTATTCCTGATAAAGCATCACCCATCCCTGCTGTTGCCATTCCCGGGTTGCCCCGATCACAAATCAATCTTCCTCCATTGGCTCGTCCAACCAAAGTCCCTGCTCCTTTTAAAACTGCAATTGAATTAAATTTCGCTGAAAGCGCTTCCAAGCCACTCGGTCTATCACCCTCTAAACATTCCACAGTGATCCCCAACATACGTGCAGCTTCACCAGGATGAGGCGTTAAGACCGCATCCGTCAGTACTTGCTTATTCTCTTCCGATAAAGTCAAGGCATCAGCATCAACTACCTTGGGAACTTTTGTTTCGATACTATGGTGAAATATTTTTTTTGACCAATCAGTTAAGCCCAACCCCGGACCAATTACAGCGACATCGACACCAGCTAAAAGCTGATGGACATCATCTTCTGTCATTAAAGGCCTCACCATTAGTTCCGGACTCATGGCAGCAACTGATTGAACGTTGTCAGGAAAACAGCCCACTGTCACTCGACCGGCGCCCGACCTTAGGGCTGCCAATCCGCTAAGCGCGACCGCGCCAGACATGCCGCGAAAGCCCCCAATAACGCCAACATGCCCCCCATCACCCTTATGAAAGCTGCTATGTCGCGCAGGCAGAACATTTTCAATCCACTGATCACTAAGACGGGTTGCCCAAAAATCATCGTGCACGCATAAATGCTCTGCTATTAACGGTTCAAACACAATATGCCCGACAATATTTCGTGCTTTACTCATGAACAGTCCGCGCTTTAACCCGATAAACGAAATGGTTACATCCGCTTTAATCGCAACTTGGGACACGGACCCCGAATCTGCATCCAACCCCGACGGGATATCAAGCGACAAGACAGGTTTCACTTGTTTGTTGACACACAACATTATCGTCCGAAAAGGCTCGCGAACTTTTCCAGAAAATCCGATGCCAAGCAAAGCATCAACGATAAGCTCAGCCTCAACCAAAGCTACTTCGCTGAAATTAGAGACCACCACGCCTGCCGCTAAAGCTTTAGTCAATGCCTCCTTGGCCTCTACAGTTGATGACTTAGCGGCAAGCACCAGACATACGCTTAGGCCCGCATTCTGAGCGAGACGCGCCAGAACAAAGCCGTCTCCACCATTATTACCCCCTCCACAAAGAACGGCGACTCGGCTGACCGATGGCCAACACTGCCGGAGACAGGAATAGGCTTTCTGACCGGCTAACTCCATGAGAGATTTATCGGACTTTAGAGACTTTCTCGCGATTGCTTCAATCGCCCGAATCTGAGGAACAGAATACAACGTGTTGGTTAAGTTATGCATCGCGTTATGATAGCGCGATGACTGAACTTAACACCAACCGTCTTGCAGAACTCGCCCGAAGCATCAATGAATGGGCTCAAGAACTTGGGTTTAATGGGATGGGGATTGCGAATTCAGGTCTTGAAGACGCCGGAGATAGGCTGAATGCCTGGCTAGCCAAAGGTTGGCATGGCGAGATGAGCTTCATGTCCCGCAATACAGAAAAACGGATCAAGCCAGAATTATTAATACCTGAAGTAAAACGCATCATTAGCGTCAGGCTCAACTATTGGCCAGAACAACGCATTGATCCAAGCGAGCTATTAAAACAGCAGGATCAAGCATACATCGCCCGATACGCCCTAGGTCGAGACTACCATCGGTTGATGCGTCGTCGCCTTCAGCATTTGGCGAACAGGATTTCCGACGAGATTGGCCCATTCCACTACCGCGCCTTTGTTGACAGCGCCCCGGTGATGGAGAAACCTCTGGCGAGCGCAGCTGGCCTCGGTTGGATAGGAAAACATACTAATCTTATTGATCCTCACTCTGGTTCATGGTTTTTTTTAGGTGAGTTATATACTGACTTACCGCTTCCCACGACTGGACCTGCCAAAGATCATTGTGGGTCGTGCACACGATGTATTGACGCCTGCCCCACCGGCGCTTTAGATACTCCATACCAATTGGATGCAAGGCAGTGTATCGCGTATTTAACCATTGAACACAAATCTAGTATTCCCGAACCCCTTAGACCCCTTATTGGAAATCGTATTTTCGGTTGCGATGATTGTCAGCTCGTTTGCCCCCACAACCGCCTTACTCAAAAAGGTGATCCGGAGTTTTCTCCTAGACATGGACTCGATACCGCAACCCTTTTGGATCTTTTTGCCTGGTCGCCGGAAGACTTTGATCGTTGTACTGCAGGAAGCCCAATACGTCGACTAGGCTATGAGCGTTTGATGCGAAACCTTTCGGTCGCAATTGGAAACAGCACGCCAACCGAAAAGAAAATCTCAATGTTGCAATCGAAATTTAAAAAGATCTCAACAATGGTCGATGAGCATATCGATTGGGCAATTAACCGTCTTCGTTCCAGATTAGCCGGCAAACAGGAGATTACAGACCAAGGACCGGCTAACAAAAACCTGTCGAACGATGTAGTAGCCGTAGACGAAATTCCCGATTAGGCAATCGGCTTATCTAGAAAGAAATGCTCGCGGTAGAACTTTAACTCTTCGATAGAATCCAGCACGTCATTTAGCGCGCGATGACCACCATTTTTTACGAATCCATTACAGATGTCCGGTCGCCACCGGTTGGCAAGCTCTTTTATACTGCTTACATCAAGATTGCGGTAGTGAAAAAACGCCTCAAGCTTTGGCATCGACCGATACAGAAATCGTCGATCCTGACAAATGCTGTTACCACAAAGAGGCGAGGTCTTTTCTGGCAGAAACTCTTTCAAAAAGTCTAGCGTCTGCTGTTCCGCATCATGTTCGCTTATGTTCGAATCCCTGACCCGATCAATTAGCCCGGTGCCGCCATGAGTCTTCTGGTTCCAGCTATCCATAGCGGCCATCACATTCTCGGGCTGAGAAATTGCGAGGACGGGCCCTTCTCCGAGGATTTCAAGGTCAGAGTTTGTCACGACTGAAGCGATCTCGATAATTCGATCGCCATCAGGGTCAAGACCTGTCATCTCAAGATCGAGCCAGATCAGATTAGTCGACTTTCCTTTCAAACGTTACAGAATCCCGAGGATATGACTCACTATGCTGCCAATCCTACCCGTCGCTTTCGACCGCTTTCATGCTAAGGCGAATCCGACCTTGTTTATCGACTTCAAGCACTTTAACCTTTACCAGATCGCCTTCTGACAATTTATCGCTGACATTAGCGACACGCTCTTCAGAGATCTGCGAGATATGAACTAAACCATCTTTTCCGGGAAGAATATTTACAAACGCACCAAAATCCATCAGACGGACAACCTTGCCCTCATAAATGGTGCCGGCTTCAACATCAGCCGTAATCTGTTCGATACGACGTCGAGCCTCTTCCGCTGCCGACAAGTCAGACGTGGCGATTTTAATTGTGCCATCGTCGTCAATGTCAATTGCGGCGCCTGTTGCCTCTGAAATGGCCCGAATAGTCACGCCGCCTTTACCAATCACGTCGCGGATCTTATCCGTCGGCACGGACATGGTGGTGATTCGAGGCGCATACCGAGACATCTCCTCTCTTGGCGTGCTAATTACTTTAGCCATCTCACCCAGAATATGAAGTCTACCGCGCTTAGCTTGATCCAGCGCCTGTTCCATTATCTCCTTGGTGATCCCATCGATCTTGATATCCATTTGAAGTGCGGTGACGCCATCAGAGGTCCCGGCGACTTTAAAATCCATATCGCCAAGATGATCTTCATCGCCAAGAATGTCAGTCAAAACTGCGAACTGATCGCCCTCTTTTATCAAGCCCATTGCTACGCCAGCAACCGGTGCTTTCAAAGAAACGCCAGCATCCATCAACGCAAGACTCGTGCCGCAAACCGTTGCCATGGAACTAGAACCATTTGATTCAGTAATCTCAGACACAGCCCGAATGACATAAGGAAAGTCTTCGGTAGAGGGTAGCGCCGCTAACATTGCACGCTTAGCTAATCTGCCATGTCCGATCTCTCGGCGTTTTGGGGAGCCCACTCGCCCGGTTTCGCCGACACAAAACGGGGGAAAGTTGTAGTGCAGCATAAAGGGGTCGCGTCGCTCACCCTCAAGCGCATCAATCACCTGCGAATCACGCTCTGTGCCGAGTGTGCAAGTGACAATTGCTTGTGTTTCGCCACGAGTGAACAGCGCGGAACCATGGGTTCTCGGCAAAACGCCAGTCTCGATCGTAATCGGCCTGACCGTTTCCTTGTCACGCCCATCAATACGCGGTTCGTTTGCAAGAATGCGCCCTCTAACGGTATTTTTCTCTAAAACTTTAATTGCACTTTTCAGTGATTCTGCTTCCGACTCATCCGCATCATCACTCAGCAAATCAGATACTGCTTTTTGTTTGACGGCAGCCATTGCCTCTTGGCGATCGGACTTGTCCGCGATCTTATACGCGCCCTCGATATCCGAGCCTACAGCCGCGCTTACTTTTTCAAATAAGGCGTCATCTTTCGCCTCGGCTTCCCACTCCCAGCGCGGGTTCCCCGCTTCAGCTACGAGTGCGTCAATTGCTTTGATTGCCACTTTGGCGTTCTCATGACCAAACATCACAGCGCCGAGCATCTGCTCTTCGGTAAGTTGATCCGCTTCTGATTCGACCATTAAGACAGCAGAATCAGTCCCCGCGACAACCAGGTTTAATGCTGAAGCCTCAAGCTGGCTGGCGGTCGGATTAAGCACATATTCCCCGTCAACATAACCCACGCGCGCGCCGCCGATAGGCCCATTAAAAGGAACTCCTGAGATTGAAAGCGCGGCTGACGCGCCGACCATTGCGACCATATCGGGATCGATCTCGGGATCGACCGACATCACGGTTGCGATCACTTGGATTTCGTTATTGAACCCTTCTGGAAATAATGGACGGATCGGTCGATCAATCAGCCTTGCAGTAAGAATCGCCTTTTCTGCCGGACGCCCCTCACGTTTGAAAAACCCACCCGGGATCCTTCCTGCGGCGTACGTTCTTTCCTCATAGTCGACTGTGAGTGGGAAAAAATCGCGCCCGCTCGGGCCTCGGGCCGCAACGACCGTCACCAAAACTACGGTTTCACCCAGACTGGCTAGCACAGCGCCACTGGCCTGTCGGGCAATCTGCCCGGTCTCTAGGCGCATCTCATTATCGCCATATTGGAAGGTCTGAACAATTTTATTCAATCAATTTACTCCGTTAAAAAAATGTATTTGGATAGATGTTATCGTCGCAACCCAAGTCGCGCGATCAGCGTGCGGTAGCGCTCAACATCCCGACTTTTGAGATAGTCAAGTAATTTTCGACGACGATTAACCATTCTCAATAATCCCTGGCGAGAATGATGATCGTGAATATGGGTTTTGAAGTGATCCGTCAGATCAACAATTCTTGCAGTCAATAAAGCGACCTGCACTTCGGGTGAACCAGTGTCACCCGGCGCGGTTGCATATTCGTTAACTACCTGCGCTTTATTCTCAGCTACTATTGCCATATTTGGGCCTCTTGAATACTTAAAACTCTATGATCAGGATTAATAATTAGGTTACGTCAGTGATCGACACGAGATGTCGATTTTGGGAGAATTCTGCTGGATCCTGGGAAAGCCTTCCCGGTGCCTCAGGGCTAATCCCTGAGTGGTTATTTAATATTTTCTTTTTTCCTATGTACAGTTTGCTACCCGTTTATACAGCTTGGGCGGGCGTATTCTAACGTTACCGCCAGTTTTCCTCAACAAAATACGAATATTATTAAGAATTCGAAACCAATCGCTCCGGAGACACGGTCCCATGATCATTAACGACACCGATACCCAGAAACCCCGTCGCAGGTGAATACAGCCGAACAAGGCCTTTATCTGGCAGTTTTGAGCTCTTAACTGACTCTCCTCGGCAAATATAAAAAGCGGCGTCTACCGATAAATCAACAGCAGGAAAATGGGACAGAGCGTCGCCGATATCTCCCAGCACTCCTCGCCTGTCTTGAAGGTTAGCAAGCCCTTCTAAATGATTCACCGTCACAGCATTCTCGAGATCCAGCCCAGCTACCCCGACACGACGCAGACTAATGACATGCCCGCCAACGCCCAGCATATCGCCTAATTCGGTGGCCAAGGCTCTCACATAGAACCCGGAGCTACACTTCAATTCTAGCGTTGCATCTTGCCCGTTAAAATCAATTAAATCGAGGTAAGTTACATCGACTTCGCGACTTTCTCGGTCGATTTCAATTCCCTGCCTTGCAAGCTTGTACAACGGCTGTCCATTAACCTTAATCGCAGAGTACATTGGGGGAACCTGTTGGTAAACGCCTCGAAATGATTCCAACGCGGTCTCGATCTGGCTTTGAGTGACCTGGTGCTCAACTTTCTTGAGGACATCACCCTCACTATCCCCGGTTTCTGTACTTTCTCCCAGTCGCACGGTAGTCGTATAGTGCTTTGGGGCTCCCAAAAAATAGCCTGACCATTTCGTCGTGATGCCGAAGCAGATCGGTAGCAATCCCGTCGCAATTGGGTCCAAACTCCCCGTGTGACCCGCTTTTTTCGCATTAAGTAATTTTCGAACCGATTGGAGCGCGTGATTCGAGGTTACGCCGGCGTGTTTATCTAGCAGCAAAATCCCGTCGACCGCATCCCCGAAAGCTCGCTTTCGTCTACGTCCCATCGGCGCCTCCTTCATCTGATTGAATCTGATTCAACAGACGTGACATTTTTGCACCGTAGGCAATACTTTCGTCGTATTCAAATGCGAGATCGGGTGTTCGGCGAAGGTTGGTTCGTTGGCTAAGCTCATAACGGAGCTCGGAGGCGTGAGCTTTTAAAAAGCTAATAACCCACTGATCGTTGTCCCGCGCGCCTAGTGCCGTGACAAAAATTCGGGCATGACGCAAGTCCTTACTCACCCTGACGGCAGTTATCGAAAGAATCCCAAGGCCTTCTCCCGAATAATCACTCGCAATAATAGCCGCAAGTTCTTTTCTGATCTGCTGGCCAACTCGCCTTGATCGATCAACGCCTTGCATTAGTCAGCGAAAATTTTTTATAGTGTTGCGGCTTGCTCAATTTTTTCGTAGATCTCGATTTGATCACCGGGTTTGATATCGTTGTAATTCTTAACCCCAATGCCACACTCGAACCCGGACTTGACCTCAGAGACATCCTCTTTGAACCGTTTTAGTGAATCAATGCGGCCGTCAAAAATAACGACATTATCTCGAAGCACTCGAACCGGAAGATTCCGCCGAACCTCTCCTTCGATAACTCGACAACCAGCAACGGCGCCAAGTTTCGCAACTCGAAAGACATCTCGCACCTCAGCCAGCCCAACAGCTTGGTCACGAACAATGGGCGCAAGCATTCCGGTCAGCGCAGTCGTGACCTCATCAACCACGTCGTAAATAACGCTGTGGTAACGGACATCAAGATCTTCGCTTTCAATGAGGCGTCGCGCTGTCGCATCTGCACGAACATTAAAAGCAACGATAATAGCCTCAGAAGCGGTTGCGAGGTTTACGTCTGATTCGTTTATTCCGCCCACCATTCCATGAACGACAACGACTTTCACCTTATCGTTACTTAATTTTCCAAGCGACTCTGTAAGTGCCTCAACAGACCCGTGTACATCTCCCTTAATAATGAGATTGAGAGGTCTAACCTGATCGTCGCCCATACCCGTAAACATACTTTCGAGCTTTGCTTTTTGCTGTCGCGCAATTTTCAATTCTTTATATTTTGATTGCCGGAAACTAGTCACTTCCCGAGCTTTGCGCTCATCCGCCACAACAGAGAATTCATCTCCGGAGTCAGGCACGCCACCCAGTCCTTGCACCTCGACAGGCATAGACGGTCCTGCTTCTTTAATCGTTGCTCCATCATCCGCGGTCATGGCCCGAATTCTGCCAAACTCGCGGCCCGCAACCACAATATCTCCCTTCTTGAGAGAACCCTTCTGAACCAAGATGGTGGCAACCACCCCTTTACCCCGATCGAGGCGGGCCTCTACCACTGCTCCAGATGCGAGACCTTCAGCGGGTGCAGTAAGATCAAGTAGTTCTGCCTGCAGCAACACCGATTCCAAAAGCGCATCAACCCCATCACCCGTAAGCGCCGACACTTCGCTCATCAAAATATCGCCTCCCCACTCTTCTGGAATCACTTCGTGCGTAGCTAACTCTTGCTTGACGCGATCTGCGTCCGCATCTTCTTTGTCCATTTTATTAATCGCAACAATAATAGGAACCGCCGCATTCTTGGCATGATTAATGGCTTCAATGGTTTGCGGTTTGACACCATCGTCACCAGCCACCACCAAGATAACCAGGTCAGTTACACCTGCGCCACGTGACCGCATTGCACTGAACGCTTCATGGCCCGGCGTGTCTAGAAATGTGATAACGCCTTTTGAGGTCGGCACTCGATAAGCGCCGATATGCTGCGTGATACCACCGGCTTCCCCGGCTGTCACCTTGGTCTTACGAAGATGATCGAGCAACGATGTTTTGCCATGATCAACATGACCCATTACGGTTACAACAGGTGCTCTCGCCACTCGAGGTCGGTCATCGGCGATCTGGTCACTGGTAATCAAAGCTTCGGGATCATGAAAGTCCGCGGCAGTCGCGTTATGGCCTATTTCCTGAACCACGAGAATCGCGGTGTCTTGATCGAGAACCTGATTAATTGTCACCATGCTACCCATTTCCATCAGAACACGGATTACTTCTGCCGCTTTGATGGACATCGATTGCGCGAGTTCAGCGACCGTAATCGTTTCAGGAACCGCAACGTCAAGGGTCACTGGTTCTGTCGGCTTTTCAAAAGCATGTTGGCCCGCGGTTGCTGACGTAATTCTTCTCGGCTTAATCGCAGGTCGAGGTTTGCGACGCCCTCTTTTGCCCTCGGCAAGGTGCAACTCACCTTTCGATTCAGAGCGGTCTTTTCCCTTGCGCTTTTTACCTTTCTCTTCTCGCCGACTGGGAGTTTTTGCATCTCCCGTCGGGGGCGTTACCGGCTGACCCTTCTCATCCGGCTTGACATCGGACGCTGGTGCCTCAACAACTTCAGCCGCAGCTCGCGCTTCCGCCTCAGCAGCGATGGCCTTTGCCTCTTCCTCAGCTTTTCGAGCTGTTTCCTCTTCAGCCAAACGGGTCGTCTCGGCCAGCTCACGCTCTTTTGCTTCCTGGACCGCCTGCGCTTCTTTTTCAGCCTCTTCTTGCTGGCGTTGCAATTCACCACGTCGGACGTAAGTGCGTCTTTTCTTGACCTCAACGTGAACCGTACGAGATCCACCCGTACGAGAACTTTGTTTAACTGCGGTGGTTGTTCGGCGGCTTAAAGTGACTTTTTCCTGAGCTTTTGGCTTGGCCGCAGTCGCCTTACCCCCTCTCAAGTACGCAAGTAACGTCGTCCGCTCGTCGTCGTCTAAATTCCCATCGACATCCTTACCTTCTAACCCAGCAGCTCCCAACTGCTTAAGGAGTTGCTCAGGGCCGATTCCAATTTGCTCGGCCAGCTTCTTTATAGGTACTGCGGGCATATTTATTTCCCTCTTGGCCTTAGGCTTCGACCGATTGATTCTCACTCTCGGGCTCTTCAAACCATGGAATACGGGCAGTCATGATTAATGTCCCCGCTCGCTCTTCCTCAATCCCAGTGAGTTCTGTCAACTCATCAGTCGCGCATTCAGCGAGGTCTTCCATTGAACGAATCCCTTTTGAGGCGAACAAAGTGGCGGTCTCCTCATCCATACCGTCCATTGCGAGTAAATCCGGCTCAGGTCGCAGATTTTCAGCTTCGGCAATTTCGCGAATATCCAGAAAATCGCGCGCTCGCGTCCGGAGTTGATCCACTAAATCCTGATCAAATCCTTCAACATCCAGCAATTCCTGAACGGGTACATAGGCGACTTCTTCTGGCGTTACAAAACCCTCCTCAACCAGAACTCCTGCGACTTCAGCATCAATGTTTAGCTGAGTCATGAGCCTCTCACTGGCCTGTTGGGCCTCTTGCTCCGCTTTCTCTGCCGCCGCTTCGTCAGTCATGATATTTAGAGTCCAACCGCTCAGATCTGACGCCAAACGGACATTTTGACCGCCTCGTCCTATTGCGAGCGATTGCTGCTGCTCGTCGACCACCACATCCATGGAATGCGAATCCTCATCCACGATAATCGACTCAACCTCTGCCGGCTGAAGCGCTTTGATCACAAATTCGGCCGGATTATCGGCCCAGGTAATGATATCAATGCGTTCAAGATTTAGCTCGTTTGATACGCTCTGAACACGAGCGCCACGGATTCCAACGCAAGCACCGACCGGATCGATGCGACTATCTTGGGAGCGCACCGCAATTTTTGCTCTCGAACCAGGATCCCGGGCCGCACCCAAGATTTCAATTACGCCTTGACCTACCTCAGGCACTTCGAGTTGAAATAGCTTAACCACGAGTTCAGGACATCTGCGGTCAAGAATCAACTGCGGTCCTCGCGGCTCGGTTCGCACCTCTCCCAAAATTGACTTAACACGATCACCACTCCGCAACACTTCGCGATCAATCCAGTTCGATCGTGGCAAAGACGCTTCTACACCTTCAAGGTCGATAATCGCTTCGCGATTCCCAACCCGCTTAACAACGCCTTGAACCATCTGTCCAATACGATCCTTAAAGTCCTCGTAGACTCGAGCACGCTCTGCTTCCCGTACTTTTTGACTGATCACCTGTTTCGCGGCTTGTGCTTCGATTCGACCGAAAGTCGCAACTGTCTCAAGCGGCTCTTCAACAAACCCACCCATCTCGTGGGTGTCATCTGGATAACTAATCGCAGCTCCTGCAAACGTCATCTGGCGAGCAGGACTTTCGACCGCAGCATCATCCTCGACGATCTCCCACTGTCGAAATGCCTTGTAATCTCCCGTGTTGCGATCAATCTCAACACGGACTTCAATATCTTCACGATTGCGCTTGCGGGTCGCGGTTGCGAGTGCGGCCTCAATCGCTTCAAAGACAATCCCGCGATCAATATCTTTTTCTCGCGAAAGCACGTCTGCCATCATTAAAACGTCATCTTTTGTCATCTTCAGATCTCCAAACAACTAAATCTAAGAGGCTCGATTTTGCGAATGCCCCGATTCAAATGCCACCAAATTTGCCTTATCAATATCTTGATAAGGCAGCTCGTAAACTTCACCATCCACCTCAATACAGCAAGATTCCTCGGTCGCTTCGGTCAACGGTCCTGTAAATCGTCTTCGACCCAAATGCAGGGTTTTGGTCTGCACCTTCACCTTGCTGCCGATAAATCTCAAAAAATGCGCAGGCTTGGCGAGAGGTCTTTCCAAGCCCGGGGAAGAAACCTCAAGCGTGTACTCTCCCTGGATCGGATCCTCGACATCAAAAATTGCACTAATCTGGCGACTGACTTGTTCGCAGTCTTCGAGCAAAATTCCCCCCGGTGCGTCAATATAAGCCCTTACAATTTGGCCGCCCGACTGAGAACCCGTAAGCTCTACGGTTACCAACTCGTAACCCATATCCTCAATCACCGGCTCAATCAGCTCGCATATACCGCTCATTACCATTATCGTGATGCCGTTCCGACCTGCCAGATCAACCGTTTTTCTCTCGCCCCAAAAACAAACCCCGCAAATGCGGGGTCCCAGAAACAACTTTCAATTGGTAGCGGGGGTAGGATTCGAACCTACGACCTTCGGGTTATGAGCCCGACGAGCTGCCAGACTGCTCCACCCCGCAATCGCGCGTCGAATTCTAACGCTTTTTATTCAAATAAACAATAAAACTATTGAAAAATAGAAATAAGATGGCCACCTAAAAACGGTTAATACTCCAGAAATTCACTCACTGTCATCGTTTAATATGTAAACATTAGATGCCTTTTATTTGCAGCGTGTTGCAATGGAAAATATCGATTCCGCCGAAATAGCAAAATTTGAATCTCTCGCGGCTAGGTGGTGGGACCCTAATAGTGAATTCGCGCCGCTTCACGAGATTAACCCCCTACGCGTTAACTACATCGCTAATCGGCATTCGCTTCATGATTGTCGAGCGCTCGATGTCGGCTGCGGGGGCGGATTGCTCAGCGAGGCCTTAAGCGAACGGGGTGCAAACGTCACCGGACTAGATGCTGGCGCCGGCCCTATTGCTGTCGCCAAACTACACGCGCGCGCAAACAACCACAATATTGATTATCGCCATCTTACGATTGAACAGTTTGTCGATGAAAATCCAGCGCCTTACGACGTTATTTGCTGTCTGGAAATGCTGGAGCATGTGCCTGACCCGGCGCTCACGATCAAATCCTGTGTAAAGCTCTTAAAACCAGGGGGAGATATTTTTTTCTCAACGATCAATCGGAATTTAAAATCCTTCTTGTTCGCAATTGTAGGCGCCGAGTATGTATTGTCTTTGCTGCCACGCGGGACTCACGATTATAAAAAATTGATACGGCCATCCGAGCTTGACCAGTGGTCCAGGACCTCTGGCGTAAGCCTTAAAGACATCACTGGAATGCACTACAACCCTCTTTCAAAAAAATACCGTCTCGGGCCAGGCGTGGCTGTCAACTATCTTGCGCACTATCGCAAACCTGACTAGCGATCAGTCAAACTGGCGAAAACAACATCTCTCCTGAAACCACATTTTTATTTGATCTCGACGGCACACTTGCAGATACTGCTCCGGATCTAATTCATGCTTTAAACACCGTTCTCAATGAAGAAAACCAACGATCAATTTCTATCGATGAAGGGCGTTGGTGGGTCGCTGGGGGAAGCACGCGATTGATTTCGGAGGGTTTTGCCCTCCCCCCGTCAGTATCAGCAAAAAGTCCGTTTCGTGACCGATTACTTCAACACTACCTGACCGGAATCTGTGTTGGAACGACGCTGTTTGAAGGTATTGATGATTTACTCGAAAGCCTTGATTCACGCAGATCTCCATGGGGAATCGTGACGAACAAACCGGCTCGCTTCACCATTCCACTTCTGAAAGCGTTAGGGCTTGCATCGCGAGCGGCCGTCGTCGTGAGTGGCGACACGCTTTCTGTCGCAAAACCTGATCCGGCGCCACTTTTACACGCCTGCACGGTAATGAACGTTTCAGCATCAAACTGCATTTATGTTGGTGACGATGAGAGGGATATCATCGCAGGCGCATCGGCCGGTATGAGCACGATCGCCGTGAGCTGGGGCTATGGAAAGCCTGAGGAGATACCGAACTGGTGCGCTGATCACGTTGTGTCATCAGCGAGCGATATTCTATCGATTCATCGTTAGCCGGAATTTCACGGTCTATCAATGTAAACTTTGTCACAGAAATTTTAAACCGATCTGGCGATACTCAACTGTGCGCCGCTGGTTAAATCGTCAGGTAATAACACATGGACGTGTTTCGAGACCCGTACGCCAATTTGACTGGTTCGCCACTCCCCGGGAATCCGGGGAGTGCTTCATCATCGCGTTTAGGCGATGACTTAAAAAGCTTCATGTTTTTATTTTCCTTTAGCTCTCCCTTTTGGTGCTCCATTTGCCAGCAATAGAGTATCACCGGGTGTATGCCGAGAGACTAAGCAATATCTTTAGACTTAACGTCAGGGTGATTGATTAAGGGAATGGCCTGAAGTTAAAAGCCAAGGTGTAACGGTTGCCACTCTTGGGCGGCCGTAGCATATTCACCAGCATTGTACGCCTCCAAACCCTTGTCGAAATCCTGCCTTTTTAGATTCAAATCGTTTACATTAATTTAAAATACTAAGTATCCGCAGATTGTTAAGTGCAACGGTTTGAAAATTTGTCAAAAAAGTTACGTATTTCTATCAATATTATGATGCGTGCTTGAAACCGGTGACAGTGTCTTATTCTGCTAAATTTTATTTTTGTGATAATTAGAAAATCCACATATCACTGAACCCTAGCGGCAACACTGAATAAAATAACAGGAATTAAATTATGGGAAAAACCATTTTGAAATTAAACGCTACTTTAGCTTTAGTCTTATTCATGAGTTCTGCGGCTTTCGGTGAAATTAAAATTTCAGTAGGCGATGATGTAATCACAAACCAACGTGCTGCGTTAGCTGTCGAGGCCGGTGGCCGAGGCTACGGCCCTCAATCGCCCCGCGACATCGACTTGCAAACGGGTAGCAACAATCGCACATTTTCTACGGCACCGGAGTTTGGGAAAATGTCTCTGTGTGACATACATTTCCACAAAAATGCTGAGCATAGAGGAGGTAATTTCACTACTTATGCCGGCAATGGAGATGGACGAGGTTATGGAACTGGCTTCAAATACGATGGTTCGTTGAGCGATGCAGAATTGGCACCAATTGAAGGCCTAATTGGTGCGCATGGCCAAGACAGCCTACAGTCAGGTGATACGATTGAAATTCATTTCGTTTACTCAACAGCAAAAGCCACTATTGGGCCAACTCTTGGAACATGTCTTAGCGAAGCAATTGGCAACCCACAGTTACGGGTTGAGGCGGTTGTTGCTGTTTTAGTGAATGATGGTGGCGAAAGCCTGACGGACATGGCGCGTGTAGAAACTTCGAACGATTTAAATCAGGCTCCAAACTTGCCCGACGATTTAGGTGCACCAGTCGTTTATGCGGGATCCACAACGGGTCCAGCTTACAATGAGAAAGGTTCCCCTTTTCAAGTAACATGGAGTGTGCGACCCAAAACAACTAAACTGAATATTTCTTCTGTTGACGCATGGCTAGGCGATAATCCATTTGGTGAAAGTTTTGCTCATGCGGTAAGAAACCTCGTTTTAAATTCTGATCTACTGTCAGAGATCAACTAAATCACGCCAGAAGCACGATTGAACGTGCTGTCTGATTAATACAAAGAACGCAACTTAATGCGCAAAGGCTTGCTCTAAGGAGAGTGCAGTCGCAACGTGACTCACCGTTCGACGACAGTCTTACGCCAGCCTACGGTATTCCGGCTGATTTGGTCTAAGGTCTTTCGAGGGTTTTAATCAGTCACCAGCAGATTATTCCAAAGCGCTATCGAGTTGCGGAATGGCCTCAAATAAATCCGCAACCCAACCAAAATCAGCGACCTGAAAAATAGGCGCCTCTTCATCTTTGTTGATGGCAACGATAACCTTCGAATCCTTCATGCCCGCGAGATGTTGGATAGCGCCAGAAATACCAACAGCGATATAAACGTTTGGTGCAACGACCTTTCCCGTCTGGCCGACTTGATAATCATTTGGAACATAGCCGGCGTCGACAGCCGCTCGAGAGGCACCGACTGCTGCCCCCAACTTATCAGCTAACTTTTCAAGGAGCACGAAGTTTTCGGAGCTTTGCATCCCCCGGCCTCCTGACACGATGATATCTGCCGTCGTTAATTCAGGTCGCTCCGAGCGAGTGAGCTCTTCACCCACAAACTTTGAAAGACCGGCATCTCCACCGCCAGAGACGGTCTCAACCGACGCAGCACCGTCCATGCCCACAGCATCGAAAGCGGTCGTCCGAACAGTAATGAGCTTAAGCGCATCGGTCGACCGAACCGTTGCCATTGCGTTACCCGCATAAATAGGGCGAATAAATGTATCCTCTGACTCAATCCCGCTGATGTCTGAAATTTGCTGGACATCCAAAAGCGCTGATGCCCGAGGCAAAATATTTTTCCCGTACGTGGTCGCCGGAGCGAGCACGTGGGAGTAATTGCCTGCTATTGATGCTATCAGCGGCGCGATGTTTTCCGCGAGCCCATCTGAAAACGAAGGATCATCTGCAGCTAACACGCGCGAGACGCTCCCAACCTTGGATGCTTCGTCAGTCACCGAACTGCAGTCAGCCCCTGCGATCAAAAGATCTACCTCAGTACCCAGTTCCGCTGCTGCGGTCACTGTGTTCAACGTGGAGGGGCGCAACGTTGAATTATCGTGCTCGCCAATTACAAGAATAGCCATTAGATCACCTTTGCCTCATTTCGTAGTTTTTCAACGAGCTCTTCAGCGCTCGAAACTTTCACACCCGCAGCTCGTGCTGGGGGCTCAATTACCTTTAAAACCTCAATGCGTGGCGACACATCCACGCCTAAATCATCGGGCGAAAAAGTCTCAAGTGGTTTTTTCTTCGCTTTCATAATATTTGGCAATGATGCGTATCGAGGTTCATTTAATCGCAAGTCAACCGTGATCACGCATGGGGGTGTCAGATCGATATTTTCAAGACCGCCATCCACCTCACGAGTCACACGAACCGAACCGTCGTTCACCTCCATTCCAGAAACAAAAGTGCCAATTGACCAGTCAAGAAGTGCAGCCAACATCTGGCCCGTCTGGTTATTGTCGCCATCGATCGCTTGTTTACCCAAGATGACGAGTCCAGGATTCTCTTTCTCAGTTACCGCTTTGAGCAACTTGGCAACACCGAGCGGCTCGGGTGCCGGATCGGTCTCAATCAAAATCGCCCGGTCGGCGCCCATTGCCAGAGCCGTACGAAGGGTTTCCTGACTTTGGCTCGGACCCACAGCAACCGCGATGACTTCCTCCGCTTTACCCCCCTCACGTAGCCGAATAGCCTCTTCAACCGCGATCTCGCAGAACGGGTTCATCGCCATCTTCACATTATTGAGCTCAACGCCCGATTGATCCGCATTAACGCGGACCTTAATGTTGGCGTCGATCACACGCTTGATCGGGACAAGTACCTTCATTTCAAATTACCTCTTGTTGGTCTTTTTACATTAACGAGTAAGGGCTCGACCCGCCATACTCAGGCCGTTGACACATTGTATTTTCGCATCAAAGTTTCGTCTACAATTCGCGGAGCATTCACTGAATGCGTTGGGGATATTTTAAACGGACTCCAACCGCGAGACATCTATTTGTGGCATTTCTGTCGACTCCAACAAAGCAGATGTCGCGCTGCCGGCAGTCTTTGTAGAGTTCTCGATTGATAATTAGCAGAATATACCTTCAGGGATCTGAAAATGACTGAGACCAAGCGCCGACAACGAGGCAACGCCCGAGCAGACCGAAGAGCCAAGAGAGAGCGATCGACCCGAGCCAGTGTCCCATTTATCACCCGACGGGTCCCCACATTTGAACTCGCCAGCGAAGAAGTACTCGCCCTGATCGAGAATAACGCAGACACGGTGCTCGAAACAATTGGCATCGACTTTCGAGATGATCCGTTAGCTCTGGATCTACTCAAACAGGCCGGTGCGTCCGTCGAGGGAGAGCGTGTTAGGTTTCCAAAAGGGATGTGTCGAGAGATAATTTCATCGAGCGCCCCTGCTGAATTTACGCAACACGCCCGAAATCCGGACCGGAGTGTCCGAATTGGCGGAAATCACACGGTGCTCGTACCGGCATACGGGTCGCCGTTTGTGCATGACCTCGATAAGGGTCGTCGATACGCCACTCTAAGTGATTTTGAGAACTTCACTCGACTCGCCTATATGAGTCCATCGCTGCACCACTCCGGTGGCACATTATGTGAGCCGGTAGATCTGCCGGTGAACAAACGCCATCTGGACATGATTTACAGTCATCTACGATGGTCAGACAAACCATTCATGGGCTCTGTCACTCATCCGGATCGAGCGCAGGACACCGTTGATATGGCGAAGATTGCATTTGGGGATGACTTCTTGGACACGCATTGTGCAATTACCAGTCTTATCAACGCTAATTCACCAATGACTTTCGATGCGACCATGCTCGGAGCTGCCCGTGTTTATGCGGAAAACAACCAGGCTACGGTTATCTCTCCGTTCATTCTTTCGGGTGCGATGTCACCCGTCACCATCGTGGGTACGTGCACGCAGATTCTTGCAGAGGCACTCGCCGGGATATGTTTCACCCAACTTACCCGCAAAGGAGCCCCGGTTATCTTCGGGACATTCTCGAGCGCGGTTTCGATGCAGTCAGGTGCCCCCACCTTTGGGACACCCGAGCCATCAATGGTCATCTTCATATGCGCCGCACTGGCCCGAAGATTGGGCGTACCGTTTCGCAGTGGTGGCGGACTCTGTGGCTCCAAACTGCCGGATGCGCAGGCCGCATACGAAGCGGCCAATACGTTACAAAGCGCCATGCTTGCCGGCGTCAACTTCATGCTCCACACGGCAGGTTGGTTGGAAGGTGGCCTCGCCATGGGCTACGAGAAATTTATACTCGATGCAGACCAGGCCGGAATGATCGAAGTCTTTTTATCTGGCGTTGACGCCTCGGAAAATGGGCAAGCAATGGACGCGCTCGCAACAGTCGGTCCAGGGAATCACTTCTTAGGGTGTGAACACACGCAGGCCAACTTTGAAACCGCTTTTTATCGATCAACAACGGCGGATAACAATAGCTTTGAACAATGGCAATCGGAAGGAGCTCTCGACGCTGCGCAACGGGCCAATAGTACCTGGAAAAAAATGTTGGATGAGTATGAAGCGCCCCCTATTGATGAGGGCATGGACGAAGCGCTTCGCGAATTTGTCATGACCAAAAAAAATGCCGTGCCTGACTCCAACATTTAATCGATCGAATTGAGTGGCGAGTGGTCAGGCAAATTCAATAATAACGCGTCGGTTTTGCTTACCCTTTTTTTCAATCTTTCGAACTTTCACGGCCCCGATTTCGCCTGATCGGGATACATGGGTGCCGCCACAGGGCTGCAGATCGATTCCCTGAAAATTAACCAGCCGGACGTCGCCGTCACCAATTGGCGGACTTACTGACATTGTTCTTACGAGTTCGGGCTGGTCACGCAATTCTTGTCCTGAGATCCAGCGAAGTTCCATCGGCTGATCACTCGAGATCAATTTCTCGAGCGCGCACTGAATCGCTTCCTTATCGGGGGGCGTGGGTAGATCAAAATCAAGGCGTGCTCGACCATCGGAAACCGACCCACCCGTCACCGGCGCATCAATCACTGCACAAAGCATATGCATGCAACTGTGCATCCGCATCAACCGATATCTGCGATCCCAGTTAATGCTTGCAATCACCGTTTCGCCGATTTCAGGAAGAGCGTCGCCCTGCTCGTGCAGATGAAGGTGGACTCCGGTATCGCGATGCAACACGGTACCGTCTACCGCGATCGTTCGACCCTCACTCGTCACAATGCGTCCGATATCGCCAGGCTGCCCGCCGCCCTGAGCGTAAAACACTGTACGATCGAGAACAATGCCGTTATCAACGACATCAACAACGGTTGCCGAACACTCTTTTAAATAAGCGTCATGCTGGAATAGTTTTTCGGTCATCAGTTTACGCGCGAACCCTCTCTGATCTCGGATCGTACATGGGCGATAAACTGGCCTTTGCCGCGATTCTCTCTCCGGCCACCTCCACTTCCCAATTCCCCTCAGAAACAAAAGCGCGATCAACGCCAGACTCATGAGAAACGTAACCTAGTCCAATACAGCCACCTAACGAATGGCCATACATTCCCGACGTGGTCCGGCCCACTCGCTCACCGTCCCGCCAGATGGGTTCCTCGTGATAAAGCATCTGATCAGGCTCCTGCAGCAAGAACTGAACCATTCTTCTGCTCGGGAGGCTGTCAGCCGCGCGCGAAAGCGCCTCACGCCCACGAAATCCCTCCGACTTATTCCAATCAATAGCGAAACCCAATCCTGCCTGAAGTGGATCATCATCAGGACCAATGTCGTGACCCCAGTGACGGTAGGCTTTTTCAATCCGCAGACTATTGAGCGCGTGCAGGCCGGCTGGCGCGAGGTCAAACGCCTCTCCTTTTTCTTTCAAGAGATCAAAGATTCCGAGCGCAAAATCACTGGGCACGTACAGCTCCCATCCCAGCTCTCCAACGTAAGAGATCCGACTCGCCCTTACGAGACCGTAACCCATCTCTATTTCTTGGGAGGTACCAAACTCAAATGCTTCATTGGACAGATTTGCGGGAGTCATTTGTGCAAGCAGCTCTCTCGACTTAGGGCCCATTATGCTAAGAACACCATATCCAGCGGTCACATCAGTCACATAGGCCCGCTCATCGGCTCTTATGCTTTCCCTTAGCCAGTATAGGTCCCTCATTTGAGATGCAGCCGCGGTCACGACAAGATACTGATCTTCCGATATTCGGGTCACCGTAAGATCAGATTCAATTCCCCCTTGATCGTTAAGCCATTGGGTGTAAACCACTTTGCCCGGCGCAACATCCACCTGATTGGCGCCAACGCGATTTAACACCTTGCAAGCATCTGGTCCCTGCAATAGAAACTTGCCAAACGAGCTCATATCAAAAACACCAACACGCTCCCTGACCGCGCAATGTTCAGATGCCGAGAAAGGGAACCAGTTTTGTTTTTTAAAACTGTACTCATAAACCGGATCTATCCCACTGGGTGCAAAC
Organism: Pseudomonadota bacterium; assembly: GCA_018672825.1. Classification (GTDB taxonomy): domain Bacteria; phylum Pseudomonadota; class Gammaproteobacteria; order Arenicellales; family UBA868; genus UBA868. The sequence continues at coordinate 103,588 of JABHUE010000063.1, forward strand.
CAGTTCGCCCGCTCCCAGCCCGCTGTTTCTCCAAAACAAGCGCCATGCGCCTTCAATCGAAGATGAAACGGAGAGGTTCGAACACCGCGTGCGCTTTCAGGCTGTCTGAAAGGCCAATGCATGGCATACAAAAGACCGAGCGCTTCAACCGTGCGATCATGCAAATAGTGTTTATTTTTTTGAAAAGGCATCATCCGCCGAATATCAACATCCCATAAATCCATCGGTGCCCGCCCTTTAACAATCCATTCTGCCAAGACCTTACCGGCACCACCAGCAGATTGGATTCCAATTGAGTTAAAGCCTGCTGCTACAAAGAAATTAGACACTTCAGGTGATGGACCCAAAAAATAACGATTGTCGGGCGTGAAGCTCTCGGGGCCGTTAAAGAAAATCTTAATTCCGGTTTCGCCAAGAATTGGGATTCGATCAATTGCATATCCCAATTGCTCCTCAATATGATCGACGTCTTCAGGCAAGGTCCCGAACTCAAAATCGTCCGGAATCCCCTCCATACCCCAAGGTTTTGCAACTGGTTCAAACATTCCAACCATGAGCTTGCCGGCTTCTTCTTTATAATAATTGCATGCCGAGGGTTCCCGAACGACGGGTAAGTCACGCGGCAAATCAGGGATGGGTTCAGTGACGACATAAAAATGTTCGGCCGCATGGAGCGGCACTGAGACACCCGCCATCTCTCCCACCTGCCTTCCCCACATCCCGGCACAGTTAACAACAAAGTCGCATTCAATTCGCCCTTGATCAGTAATCACAGCATGCACTCGGCCACTCTTTTTTTCTAAACTGGTTGCCTGTGTTTTCTCGAGGATTTTGACTCCTTTATTCCGCGCCCCGCGAGCTAAAGCCTGCGTGGTGTCTATTGGATTGGTTTGGCCATCGCGCGGTAAAAACACCGCGCCCACCAGATTTTCGGTGGTCATAATCGGATAAAGTTTTAGCGCCTCTTCTGGCGTTATGACCTCGACCTCAAGACCAAAACAACTCGCCATTGAGGCGCCACGCTTTAGCTCCTCAAACCGCTCGGGGTCCGTTGCCAGACTCAAGGATCCGTTCTGACGAAATCCGGTGGCCTGACCTGTAAGACTTTCGAGGTTCGCATAAAGATCAGTCGTATACTGCGCCATCCGCGTTAAATTTTGGGTCGCGCGCAGCTGTCCGACTAACCCAGCGGCATGCCAGGTCGTCCCACTCGTTAACGACTTGCGCTCAATCAATACAACATCAGTCCATCCTAACTCTGCAAGATGATAGGCAACGCTACAGCCGATAACACCGCCACCAATAATGACGACTTGTGCCCTATCGGGGCATTCATTTGACATATTCCCTCCAAAACGATGTGCGAGATCCAATAACGTCCGATCAAAACCACTCGTGGTTGACTGATTTTGAGTCTAGAAAGTCAATGCTGATCGGGTCAAGCAAAATTGCAAGAATCGGGTTGCTATCGGTTTGGTGAAACCAATATCCTCTACCCCTATGGCTAGTTCAAAATCCACCCTCTTGAGAGACTACCAGCTCGCAACCCGGGCGATTGAGTTTATTGAGGCCCATGCTGACGAGCAACCTGATCTGAAACGGGTCGCTGGCACGCTTGGACTGAGCGCCTCAGCCATGAATCGGCTATTTTCACGCTGGGTTGGCATTAGTCCCAAACGCTTCCTGCAGTCTCTGACGCTGAATCATAGCCAATGCGATCTGAGAGCGGGCCTCAGCAATACGTCTTCCGCTTTGGAGAGTGGCTTATCCGGATCAAGTCGGCTACACGATTTATTTCTTACCTTCCACGGAATGTCGCCCGGAGATTTTAAACGAGAAGGCAAAGATCTAGAAATCCGGTATGGACAGCACACAACCCCGTTTGGGATCTGCCTAATCGGATTAACCGATAAAGGAATTTGCTGGCTTTCTTTTCATGACGGCAGCTTCAAGAAAGACTTGCATTCGCTCGGCACGACCTGGCCCGGTGCTGTGTTAATCCACGATCAATCGGCTACTCAAGATATTGTAAAAACTATTTTTCCGGGCAAAGGACAATTACCGAATAAACCCCTTGCCGTGCTAGTGAAAGGATCTGCATTTCAGCTTCAAGTCTGGCGCGCACTATTGGGTATACCGCTTGGCAGCACCATTGCGTACGGAGAACTTGCCGCTCGGATAGATCGCCCCAACGCCGTCAGGGCACTTGGAACCGCAGTTGGCCAAAATGCGATTTCTTTTTTAATACCCTGCCACCGCGTGGTGAGAGCTGGCGGTCACTTTGGTCAGTATCGTTGGGGCTCAAAACGAAAAAAAACGATTCTTACTTGGGAGTCTTTAGCAATCGATCGAGATTCAAGATTTTAAAAAAGAAGATTCAACATCACCATCATGATCACAAGGAACAGGATCGTCATCATGCCGCCCGCCTTTATAAAATCAGTTACCCGATAACCACCTGGCCCCATGATCAGTGCATTAACCTGATGAGTCGGTATCAGAAACGAGTTTGAAGTTGCCAAGGCAACGGTTAGCGCGAAAACTGCTGGATCTCCGCCAGCGCCGACAGCGATATTGACCGCGAGCGGCACCAATAAAACGGTCGCGCCGACATTAGACATCAGCAACGTAAAAATGGTCGCGAGCACTGCGACCATAGTCTGTAGGACCCAAATAGGGACATCTCCCATCATCACCAGGGTCTGCTGCGCAATCCACGCTGCGGTTCCGGTGGTTTCGACCGCCAGACCGAGCGGAATCAGGCTCGCAAGCAAGAACACGCTCTGCCATCCAATCGATTGATATGCTTCATCGATTCGAAGCACGCCAGAAATAATCATGCCAATAGCGCCAGTCATCAGCGCGGCTGACAGTAGCATATCCGAAAATAGAATCAGTCCAAGCGTAATTACGAAAAAGATAATCGCGTGTGGAAGTTTATTCGGGCGCGTATCGTCTCTCGGAAAATCGGTCACAACCGCGAAGTCATTATTCTCTGCTATCGGGGCAATATTTTTCCACCGGGCATGAAGCACGAGCGTATCTCCCGCCTGGACCACAAACTCGGGTAGATCTCGGTCAATGACCTGATCGATCCGGAAAATGGCCAAAACGGTCGCTCCGTATCTTTGGCGTACCGCAAGCTCTTTTATCGATTGCCCAATCACATTAGAGTCTGGTGGCACGACAACTTCCGTAATTCCTGCCGCCGTCGGACTCAAAATTTCAGAGAAAACATCCATCTCTTTGCTGAGTTCAAGGGCCTGGTCTCGACAAAAAGCCTCCACTGATTCCAGTGGACCCATAATGGCGAGGTCAGTACCCTCCCAAAGTGGAGTATCGCCTGAAGGCGCTACCGTAAGCTCGTCACCGGTACGGACGGCGACGATCCACCCTCCCCGACCCGCACTACCAATCTCCGATATCAGCGTCCCCGCGAGAGGACTATCGGCTGTTATTCGAGCCTCAAAAACCTGGCCCGAGATACCATACACCTCTGAGAAGTACTGCAAGGTGCTACCCATTTCTTGAGGCTTGTCTTTTACTACCGGAAGCACGTAACGCCCTAAGAAAATAAAATACAAAATTCCGCTGACCAACATCACCAGACCAATTGGCGAAACCGAAAACAAAGAGAAACTTTGCATCTGATCAACCGTCGAGGGAAGGGTGCGATTTGAGGTTTGAATCAGATCGTTTAATAAGATGAGCGGGCTTGAGCCAACCATCGTCATGGTCCCACCTAAAATCGCACAAAAACCCATTGGCATTAACAGTCGCGAGATCGGCAGATTTCCGCGTCGAGCAATTCGCGTGACAACCGGCAAAAACAACGCAGCAGCACCGATATTCTGCATAAAGCTAGAAATAACACCTACGGTTGCAGAGATAATCGCGATAATTCGACTCTCTGTCCGGCCGCCATATTTAAGAATCTTGCCGGCCAATTGACTCATAATGCCGGTCTTATCCAAACCTGCGCCAATAATCATCACTGCGATAATTGAAATAACCGCGTTACTGGAGAATCCGTCAAAGAGGTGTTCAACCGGAATCAGGCCATCGTAACCCGGGAGCATTGACGTCAGCCCTAACAAAACCATGATGCAGACCGCCGCAACATCAACGCGCACCACTTCGAAAGCAAAAAGAAAGATAGTAAGGCCCAAGATGCCCATCACCGCCACCATTTCCGCGGTGAGTACGATTGTCTCGGTCAAAAGGCCTCCTCAAGGTAAGAATCGACCCAAAGGTCGCTAAATCCAGCGCGAAAAATATACCACACGATGGCGGCGGAACATCGGCTTTTCTTATCCATAAATTTTATAAGATCGCGTCAAAATCTTTATGCTCTCCAAAGAAAGCTCGAACCTGGATTACAACCACGAGGCATTTATTCTTCTAAAATACAGACTATGAAACGAAATGCTGGGAATCCTTTTAGGCCTCGCTATCTTGCAAGTTGGATAGGTCTGGGTTTCCTATGGGCTTTAAGTCTAATCCCAATGCGAATCCTTTACCCTGTCGGAACCGTGATCGGAGATCTGCTTCGAACACTCGTGTCCTCAAGACGTCGAATTGCAGAGCGAAATCTTGAGCTTTGCATGCCCCATAAATCCAAGGTCGAGATTCAACAACTCGTTAAAGAAAACTTTCGAAACATAGCCAGAATGGCCCTCTATACGGGAACCATCTGGTGGGCACCTAAAGACAAGCTTTTATCTTTAGTGACCGTAAAAAATCAACACTTACTCACCGAAATACTGGAGACGGGACAAGGCGCCGTTCTAATTGCGCCCCATATGGTGGGACTTGAACTAGGGGGTATTTTCCTTTCACTTCGATTTGATGGAATAAGCATCTACCAATATAGTCATAACCCTGTTTTTGATCGAGCGATGCTTAAAGCGAGACAACGGTTTGGCAGCAAACTGTTCGAGCGAAAAAGTAATTTAAAAGGCCTGATTCGGGCAATTCAACAGGGTAAACCTTGTTATTACCTTCCGGATCAGGATCCGGGGCCGCGCCGTGCACTTTTTGCGCCATTTTTTGGAATTTCAACTGCGACCTGGCCCGTACTTGGCAAACTCTCGAAATTAGGCCGAGCGAAAGCGCTGACTTGCGCGACCTACCTGAAGCCGGACGGCAAAGGTTTTGAGATTGTTTTTGGTGAGCCACTTAAAGATTTCCCGAGTGGCAACGATGAGACCGACACGACAGCAATGAATGCAGTGATTGAAAACTGCATTACACAAGCACCTGATCAGTACCTCTGGGTGCATAAGCGTTTCAAAACCCGCCCTGCCGGGGAGCCCGGTTTCTACAAGTAAATGTTAATGGGCCTTAACCCCAGCCCTTCTTAAATCTTGAATCGCTAGCTGACGTTAAATACTTCGATCAGTCTTGGCTCTGATTTTTCACGCTTTGCTTTTTTGAGTGTCGTGAGTTGACACAGCCCAGCGATTTTTCGGCCCTGAAAAAGAAGATAAATTCCACTCCCGCCGCCGATACTCAAACATAGCTCAAGGCCGAGAAGGTGACCACTATCGAGCCCTGCTCCGATCATCGGGATAAAAACGGCTGCAAGGAAGGCCGCTACCATCGTGCTGATAAACCAGCCCGTAAAATCAAGGAAATTTTTCATTTTCGCTCCCTTTTTTAAAGTTCAGGAGCGATTCTGAGGTTAACACTGACTCGTGAGGTGAGCCTGCCTCGATTATTAAAAAATCAATACCCGACTAAAGCGATTTAGCCTGATTCCAGCACGCCTCGAAAATAGTCAATCACCGGACGCAACCCCTCCTCGAGGCTCACCTTCGGCCTCCAGTCGAGAAGTTGACTGGTTAGCGTTAGATCAGGCTGCCTTTGCAACGGATCATCTTGCGGCAACGGCCGGTACACAATTTCGGAACTTGAGCCCACCAACTCAACAACCAGTCCGGCAAGCTCCGCGATCGTAAACTCAGCTGAATTCCCTAGGTTGACCGGACCGGTAACTTCATTATCGGTTTTCATTAATCTCAAAAAGGCGTCGACCAGGTCATCGACAAAACAGAACGATCGGGTCTGACTTCCATCTCCATAGATCGTGATGGGATCACCTTTAAGCGCCTGGACAATAAAATTTGAGACCACCCGACCGTCGTCAGGATGCATGCGGGGGCCGTAGGTGTTGAAAATTCGAGCGACTTTTATATCAAGACCATATTGCCGATGGTAATCAAAAAAAAGAGTTTCGGCGCAACGTTTGCCTTCATCGTAGCAAGATCGAATACCGATAGGATTCACGCGCCCCCAATACGATTCTTTTTGGGGATGCACTTCAGGGTCTCCGTAAACCTCACTGGTTGAAGCTTGAAAAATCCGTGCTCCCGTTCGCTTCGCAAGACCGAGCATATTGATCGCCCCGTGGACACATGTCTTTGTCGTTTGGACCGGGTCGCGCTGATAGTGGACGGGTGAGGCCGGACATGCAAGGTTGTAAATCTCATCAACCTCTACGTAAAGCGGGAACGTGATATCGTGGCGAATCAACTCAAAGTTAGGTTGATCGCGCAAGTGAGCAATGTTGTGCTTATTGCCTGTATAAAAATTATCCACGCAGACCACATCATTCCCAGCGGCCACCAGTCGATCACACAAATGCGAGCCCAGAAACCCGGCGCCTCCAGTTACGAGAACTCTTTTTCTGTTTTCAATGTTCATAGGCAGGATCGTTAAAGTGGGGACCGCGAGTGCACAAACCTGGTGCCGGAGATAGGATTCGAACCTACGACCTTCGCATTACGAATGCGCTGCT
>JABHUE010000118.1 GCA_018672825.1 Pseudomonadota bacterium
ACGGACAGACCGCCAAGCTGCGTTGAAAGATAGACAGATTCTTTCATACGATACTGGCCGCCGCCGTTACCCCAGTAACCCACGCCGCCGAAACGGTTTGAAGGATCGATGAAGGTACCGACTGTGTTGAACAGGGTGCTCCACTGGGAACCCATGCTGAGTTGACCCCAGTCGCCTTTGATGCCGACATAGGATAAACGCTGGGTGTCACCGGTGACGATGGAACCCTGAGCAGAGTTCACACGGAACTCATAGTTCATGAACGCGCTCTGGCCATTACCGAGATCGGAACTGGCTTTGAAGCGAAGGCGTGAGAAGTTATCAGCAACAGACCACTCGGTACCATCATATAAAACGCCGGTACGAATGGAGCCTGATACTGCAACGTCTGCTACTGCAACGGGAGCGGCTAGGGCGCCGGCAACTGCTGCTGCAATCAGTTTCTTATGCATTACTTTTTATCTCCTAAAAGGTTTAAGTGTTGCTCTTGTACAAAAGCAACACTATTGTCTCCAAAAAAAGCCTTAAAAGCATGCTTCGGTCGATCTAAAACAGTATAGGTGTCGCTTAAATACAACAATTAAAAAATGCGATGAAAATGGCGATCTAGGCTGGTCGGGCAAGAACTAGCTGTTTTTAAGGGTTTTTTGGTTTGACGCCACCCCGAGCGGATCGTAGCGAGCATGATGATTGATTAAAGGTCAGCGATTTAGGAGATAACGCAACTTAGCACGGATCTTTTAGTCAAATCCCGGTTGAGAGTGGAAAAGGCGTAATGCTGGGCTCTGTTTATAGTTAAAATCTGCCTCTGGCGATGTGTGAATTTAGATAAATAAGGTAGGGGTTGTTAAAAGATGAGTGAATGTGCGTTAGGCCGATGTATTTCACGACTGGGCGTCCTCGTCTTGATGACTGCGGTTTTAGGTTGTAGTTCAATCAGTAATCTGAATAAGACGACCGAGGTTGCTCCAGGGGCTGGCGTCGAGAAGGATCCCAACACGAATGCAACCGATGATTCACCTTATGCCCGTGCGGCCCGTCGTCAGGTGGGCAGCGGTTTCAGTTTTGATATCTTCGGAGGCTCGAACAGTGAAAGCGCCGCGAGTGATCCCGCGGACGTTGATCCTGAGTATGCAGAATACTTGGAGTGGAAACGTTGGCAGGAGTTTAAGGCTTACCAGGCCTGGAAGGCTGAGGAAGCCGCCCAATCCTCTTGAAAGACGTTCCTAAAGCTTATTATCGTTGCGGAAGATGTCGGGAATATTTGTGTGACGCATAAAGTCGGCTAGTTGATTTGCCATTATGAGAGGACGTGTTTGTTTTTCGAAACTAACTCGGCGAGGTCACGTACCAACACTTGATCCAGGGAGCGCAGACTGAAGAGACGTTAGGAGTAATCAAGATCTATTTTTCTAGTTTGTTCGTGCTGGTAGTCTTATATATATCCTGGGCGAAATTAAACCAGTATCGTTTCCGAGGAAAAGAGCAGCGTTCAGTTCGCCCGCCGGTTGATGTTCGTGCCGTAGCTGAGTATTACAATGTAGACGTTGCTGCGTTAGGGCGCTGGAGGCGAATTCGACAGATGGTGGTAGACCTTGATAGCGATGGCAAACTAACCGATGCCCAATGCGGACCGTTGTCCGACTATCGTCGGCCAGAGGGTTAATGGATGTCGAGGATTTGAGCCCTAACAGTAACTGGAAAGATAGGCTGCATTGATCTTCTCGTTTGCAGTACTGGCAGTGTATTTCCAGAGACGGTTCTTGTGTTGTCCCAATTCGACTTGATTTTCAAAAACCCGCTAAGCGCGTTTCCTGCCGTTCAGGCGGGGTTCGGCGACCCCGTGATGGCGTGATACTTGCGCGTTGCCGCGAGCAACCGTTCCCCGGCATCACCGGGCAGCTACTCATCCGCCGGGGCGTCGGTTTCATAATGACCAAAGCAGTCCTGTCCGTGGATCAACATGGCGGAATCTCTTTTGGCTTTGGTTTGTTGCATCTGTGGGGTGAGGTGCTGGATATTCAGGCCGATCCGTCGATCGGCACTGGTGTTCGGGTGCGAGGCATGAATGGTCCAGCCGGGATGCAAGAGAACAATAGCAGATGAACGATTTCATTAAACAGGAAATTAAAAATTTCATTGCCTCAATAAAGCGCAGGTCTATTCGCGCCTCGGGAAATGTTCAAGATTTCACAAAAATTTTTGGGAAGTCCGGGTCAATTTTTGGATTGGTTAAACAGGTGCGGATAGATCACGAAGGACGCGCAATCCTTCCGGGTTCTAGTTACTTACATATTAATAGGCAAATAGGACTCTTAAATCTTTAAGGTCAAGATCCTCGATTCATTTTTTGGTTGGTGAGCGTGCTCAAGCTATTTGCGACAGCGATGTTGTTTTTAAGTAACACGATTGCGGGGAAGATTAATTCTTTAAAAAACTTTCTTCCAGAATTCGGAGTACTTGATCCCCAATGTCGCTTTGCGACTGCTGGGAATCTAAAGCATCTACTCTCGTCTCCGTGCCTGTTGGCGTAAGCACCAGTAAAATATTCTCAGCTGGCGCGCTTTCATCATCTCGCCAGAATGCGAGCGATTGTGCCCAGGATTTTTCAGCCAGTTTCTTTGGATCATCATAACGAATTAGAAAGGTCAGAGATTCGGAGCTTCGTTCGGCAATCGAAAATTCGGTATCCTGAAGCTTTCTTTCCAACACTTGCCAGACGCCTCCCGCAGATCCCTGAACAATAAGCGTTAGGTGTCCTGAGGGCATTTCCTCTAAAGTAGCTGCCGGCATGAGGGTCGATGAAGCAGTCTCAGAACTGTCAACCTGTTCGGCAAAAGTGAGCAGATGGACACCTAACCGGTCAACAAACGAATTGGCAAGTTCATTGTTGATGGCCGCGCCTTCGGTATCTTGAATTGACACTGCGGGCCCGCTGCGGGTCAACTCAAGTGTGACAGCATAAATGATGGGGTCACTGAGCCAGGGGATCCAAGTCTGCCAACCACTGCTTTCTGCTGGACTCTCTGTTCCGTAGTGAACGTTAAGTTGACCGGCCTCCGGCCGCTCACTAATTACTTGAAGACCCATATTGTTCGCTGCAGTGCGAAGACGATCCCAGGTGTTATCAAGCGTGTCATTAATTAGTAAGACTCGCTGGCCATCACGAGTCGTAATGGTTAACACGCCCTGTTCTAATAGCGCGGTGGCAATCTGTTGATCCCGAGCGCTTCTAAATGCCTCGAGGCTTAAATCTAAGTTCGCTGAATGTTTTTCTCGCCATTCCAGGAAATCTTTAAAGTCCGCCATTTGCTGAAAACTTTCAAACTGCTCGTACTGATCAAGTTCTGCTTTGGATGCATTTAGGGCGGCAGCCGAATACTGTTCGCTACCGGCATTCGCCTGGGGTGTGGTCAGATCGGGCGGAATCTCTAACTCGGTTGTGCGGTCCCAAACCGGTTTGCTGGGTGTAATTTGGCCTGTTGAGCTGCACCCGGTTACAAAAATCAGGGCGCATAAACAAAATAATGACAGAGATTTTGGAAATTCAGACATGGCGTGGTGCGTGGGCAATCCCGATATGTTGAGCAATGATGCAATTGCGATCTTGCAATTATAATAGGTTATGGAAAATGTACCCCAAATATTAGTGACAGGTCTTCTGCTTGCCGGTGGGCAGGCACGACGCATGGGTGGCAACGATAAGGGTCTTTTGCCGCTCAATGGAAGGCCGTTGGCCGCTTGGGGACTGGAGCGCCTGGCACCTCAGGTAGATGAAGCACTCATCAGCGCTAACCGCAACCAAGCCCAGTACGAAAAATTAGGGGCCTCTGTTATTTCAGATAGCATAGACGGTTTTGTTGGCCCTTTGGCGGGTTTTGTCTCAGGACTCCAACAGGCAAAAAACCAATGGATCGTTACTGCTCCGTGTGATTCTCCTTTTCTTGCCGAGGATTATGTGGAGAGAATGATTGCCACTATGTCCGAGCAATCCGTTGATGCCGTCGTTGCTCATGACGGCAACCGCCTTCAACCCGTCTTTATTTTGATAAATTGTCGACTGCAGGAGGGACTCTTTCAATTTCTGGAGTCGGGTCAACGAAAGATTGATCTCTGGCTTGATCAAACGAAATGGTGCGTGACTGACTTTTCTGATCGCCCTGAGATGTTTTTGAATGCAAACACGCCGGAGGAGCTTGAATTGATGCATCAGACGCTCTGGGCAAATTCGGCAGAAAATAATCAAGAGGATTCAACGGGATGAACAGGCATCGAGCCAAATTTTATTTTTTAATTCGTGTTTAGATATTTGCTATGTTTGAAAAATTACTGATTGCTAATCGAGGCGAGATCGCTTGCCGTGTGATTCGCTCGGCGCGCAAAATGGGAATTGCAACGGTCGCGGTTTTCTCGGAAGCCGATCGAGATGCACTGCATGTCTCGATGGCTGATGAGGCAGTCTTCATAGGACCTGCGCCATCAAGTCAAAGTTATCTCCTCATCGATAGGATCACTGAGGCGTGCAAGACGACAGGCGCACAAGCGGTTCACCCCGGATATGGATTTTTGTCTGAGAACCCGTTATTCGCGGCGGCGCTTGAAGCGCAAGGCGTTATCTTCGTCGGCCCCCCGAGTAATGCAATCGAAATTATGGGCGATAAGATTGCTTCCAAAAGGCTTGCTGACTCCTCGGGCGTGCCGACAATTCCCGGGATAAATACGGTCATCAAAGATGCTGAAGAGGCCGTTGGTTATGCCGAACAGATTGGCTATCCTGTGATGCTTAAAGCCAGTGCTGGCGGTGGTGGCAAAGGGATGCGTATTGCCCACAATGCCGATGAGTGTCGAGAAGGGTTTACCCGTGCAGCAAGCGAGGCGCAATCGAGCTTTGGTGATGATCGAATATTTATCGAAAAGTTTATCAGTGAGCCACGGCATATTGAACTACAGGTTCTCGCAGATCAGTTTGGAAACACGATCCATCTCAATGAAAGGGAGTGTTCTATTCAACGGAGACATCAAAAGGTACTAGAGGAAGCGCCATCTTTGTTTGTCGATGAAGCATTGCGACAGGCGATGGGTGAGCAGGCTGTCGCTCTTGCGCGAGCTGTTAGTTATGTTTCGGCAGGGACGGTTGAGTTCATCGTCGATGCCGAAAGAAACTTCTATTTTTTGGAGATGAATACCCGACTTCAGGTTGAGCATCCGGTGACCGAAAAAATTACCGGCGTCGATCTTGTGGAGTGGATGTTAAGGATTGCAGCGGGCGAAAAGCTTAGTCTTAAGCAGCAGGACGTGCAGATTAACGGTTGGTCGATGGAGTCCCGGATTTATGCCGAGGATCCGCTTCGCGGGTTTTTGCCTTCCTCCGGACGGGTGAAGCGATTTCGGCCACCAGAAGCATCGGAAGAGGTGCGGGTGGACACAGGGCTTTTTGAGGGGGCCGAGGTGTCCCTTCATTATGATCCAATGGTTGCTAAGTTAGTGACATTTGGGCGTGATCGAGATTCAGCGGCGGATGTGATGAGTCTTGCTTTGGACCGATTTGAAATTGATGGCATCGAAAGTAATATTTCTTTTTTGGCTTCACTGGTCGCCAATAAACGGTTTCGCGAAGGATCGATTACGACGGCTTTTATTGATGAGGAATATCCTGATGGGTTCTCAGGTGTCTCGGAATCAGACGATGCTCAAAATCGATCTTTAGCTGTACTTGCCGTTATTCATGAAATTTGGACACGCTTGGAGTCGAGCGTGGAAATCTCGGAGCGGTCAATCCGATACCTACGCCTCAAAAATAAACAGCTAAGGATAGAGGTCGAGGAGCGGTCAGGGCATTGGAGTGTCACGCTGGATGGCGCTGTGGTAACCGTTTCGATTAAAAGCACTCCATTCAAGCGACGCGTTGATTTTGATGTGGACGATGTGGAAGGTAGCCTTCAACTTCTGAAGACGGGCGCTGCTTACCAGGTCTTTCACGCAGGCAGTCAAATGAGGGTGGTGATACTGGAACCTTCAAGCGCAGGTCTTTTTTCCTTGATGCCTGAGAAGGCGCAACCTGATCGTTCTCATCTTGTACTGTCTCCGATGCCAGGGCTATTAGTGTCTCTTAACGTCGATGCGGGTAGCGATATCAAGGCGGGTGACGAGATCGCAATCATTGAGGCGATGAAAATGGAGAACATCATTAGGGCGCAGCGCGATGGCAAGATTGCAAGCATCGAGGCGTCAGTCGGAGAAGCGCTTGAGGTTGACCAATGTATCGCCAGATTGGAAAAGGTGGTAGCGGATTGAATTCGCCCGCCAGTTTCGCTAAAGCATTAGAGCGAGGGGATCGTCGCGCATTGTCACAAGCGATTACGCTTGTTGAATCTGCCAGATCCGATCATCAGAAAATTGCGCGAGAGCTCCTGTCAATAATTCCGGTTTCTCGGAGCGAGACGCTTCGCATTGGGATTACGGGGCCTCCGGGTGCTGGAAAGTCGACTTTAATCGAGCACCTGGGCGGTAAATTGATCGAGGGCGGCGAAGACGTCGCTGTGCTGACCGTTGATCCGAGTTCTCAACTTAGCGGTGGCTCCATTTTGGGAGATAAAACCAGAATGCCAACCTTGTCGTCGAGTGACCATGCTTTTGTGCGACCGTCCCCATCATCAGGAATTGAAGGTGGTGTGGGGCGTTTTACGCGGGAAGCCGTCATGCTTTGTGAGGCCTGCGGCTTTAATCGTGTGATAGTGGAAACGGTTGGTGTGGGTCAATCAGAGTTGCGAGTTGCGCAGCTGACCGACATCTTTATTTTACTTTTGGCTCCGGCAGCGGGAGATGAGCTACAGGGTATTAAGCGCGGCGTTATGGAGCTAGCCGATTTGATTTTTGTTACCAAGTGCGACGGTGATCTCGTCGCTGCAGCTCAGCGAGCAGTTGGTGAAAGCCTGGCGGGAACGGGTCTAATGCAGCCCAGAATTCCAGGTTGGACGGTTCCGGTTATCGCGACATCCGCGTTGCATGACATTGGCATCGATCAGGCAATGACTGAGATTAATCGATGCCATGATGTATTAACAGTTAACAATGAACTGGAATCGCGTCGACAACATCAGCTGAAGAGCGCGCTCATGCAGGCACTTCACGACGGTTTATTTGATGAGTTTATGGCAGACCCTGACGTGTTGGTGCGAGTAAGTCAAGCGAGTGATCAAGTCGCCAAGCGGCAACTCACGCCAAGTTTTGCTGCCAAGCAACTGCTCGAGAGTTTTTTAAAAGAGAAGAGAGAGATGTCATGATTGGAAGATTGAATCATATTGCTATTGTTGTTCCAGATCTTGAAGCGGCAACGGCTTTGTATCGTGATACCCTGGGAGCGCAGGTCTCCGAGCCGCTGCAACTCGATGATCATGGTGTTACGACGGTATTTGTTGATTTAGCGAATACGCGGATTGAACTCTTGCACCCGTTAGGCGCGAACTCTCCGGTTGCTCGTTTTCTAGAGAAACATCCCTCTGGCGGTATGCATCATGTCTGTTATGAAGTTGAGGATATTTCTGAAGCAAAAGATCAAATGATTGAAAACGGCGCGCGAGTGTTGGGCTCGGGAGAGCTGAGACTAGGCGCCCATGGAAAGCCAGTGCTTTTTTTGCATCCCGCGGATTTTTGCGGAACACTGATCGAACTAGAGCAAGCTTAATTCGCCTATTTGTGCCGCGTCGAGCCTGATTAATTTTTACGTTGAATTCAAAAGTCTACTCTTTTGGTTTGGGATATTTGCTTCGGAAGCTATATTTTCGCCCCGGATTTCCAATTGGCAAAGCGCGCCGTTTGAGCTGGATCGAAAAAATATTCGGTCGCAAAAATATCCTCGTTCGAACAATTCCAGGATTCTTGTTTTCGTGCGACCAAAGAGATTGGTTGCAACGTAACCTACTCTGCAATTGTGTCCATGAACTTGAAGTCACCACTCTTTTGGAAGCGAAATTACGCGCATCGGATATTTTTTTTGATATCGGAGCAAACGCCGGTTATTTCAGCGCGTTGGCTCTGGGTTGTGGTGTCTCAAGCGTTATTGCATTCGAACCGGATCCCGATACCTGTAACGTAATGCGACAACAGTTTGCAATTAATAACTGGGATCCATCTCGATGGAGAATTGCCCAGCTTGGACTATCTGACCGCGAGGGTTATCAGGACTTAATTCGGGGAAGTGACGCGGGAGAGAGCGGGTTTGGAGATTGGCCTTATCGGGAAGTCGTCGGACGATTAAGGGTTAAAGTGAGCTCTCTAGATGATTTTTGTCGCCGCTATGAGATTCGACCGACCGTTATAAAGATTGACGTAGAAGGATGGGAATTCCGCGTTCTTAATGGCGCAGATAAAGTATTGAGCGCGCCTGACACGAGACTTATCGTATTTGAGGCAGAAATTATGCCAACAGGCGAAATTAAAGACGACAGACTGCCAGCAATTTTTAAAAAAAATGGTTTCACAGTGACTCATATACCGCGCCCTTCAGGCACGCTGAAATTCACTGAAAATTTTTGCGCGATGCGCGAATATTCCTAAATCGTCGGGTCAGTCGATTCTTCCAAAAACCCCTGAATTGCTTTCGCGACTTCATCAGGCCGCTCCACATGTAGCCAATGACTGGCATCATCAATACTCTGAGTCACCGCTTGTGGAAAAAATTTTTTAATGATTGGGAGGTTTGCGGCGGACAGGTAGTCTGATTTGCTTCCATGCAGGAATAGGGTAGGGGTATCGAAATTTTCTTCGGTAAACGGAAACCCTGTCAAAAGCGTCATCTGCTGTTCAATAATAGGAAGATTGATCCGCCAACGAGCTTGCCGGTTCTCGATGATGAGATTCTGAAGCAGAAACTGCCGCAGGCCAGATGTCGGTATAGCTGGCGCAAGAAGTTGATCGGCGTCATGCCGAGTCGAGATTTGGGCCAGAGGGAGTGTCCGCATCGCCTGAATCAGTTCGAAGTGGGAGTGCTGATAACTCACCGGCGCGATATCTACGATGACCAGTCGGTTAATCAGGCATTGTCCCGACAGCGCAAGCGCCATTGCGACTTTACCTCCCATGCTATGTCCGACGATAACAGGATTCGCGAGATCACGGAGTACGATAAAGTTTTTGAGGGCCTCTGCCTGAGCGGGATAGCTCATATCGTCAGACCACGGCGAATTACCATGATTGGGCAGGTCTGGCAGGACAACTCGCCAGTGACTTTTAAGCGTGTCACCGATTCGTCGCCAGTTTCTCGCTGAACCGAAAAGACCATGAAGAATAATGAGTGGCTGCCCTGATCCCATCTCTTTGAAATTGAGGGGGGACTGCATTTACGCTTGATCGAGATTCATTTAACGCTTTTTGGGCGCATATAGATCGGTAATCGTCCCTTCAAATGTTTCAGCAGCGAGACCCACGGTCTCCGATAGGGTGGGATGAGGATGAATAGTGAGCCCGATATCCTGGGCAACGCAGTTCATTTCTATTGCCAATCCAATTTCCGCTATTAAGTCTCCGGCAGTGGTGCCCACAATCCCTCCGCCAAGGATTCGGTTTGATTGAGGGTCAAACAGTAGCTTTGTAAATCCTTCACTTCTTGCCAGAGCGAGGGCGCGCCCGCTTGCCGCCCATGGAAAAATGCCTTTTTCGTAAGCAATGTTCCGCGCTTTCGCTTGACTCTCGGTTAGTCCCACCCACGCAACCTCGGGATCTGTATAGGCAACAGATGGAATGATCCGTGCGTCAAAAGCGCTTTTCTGGCCCGCCGCAACCTCCGCGGCCACTTTGCCTTCATGTGTTGCTTTATGCGCTAGCATCGGCTGACCCACAACATCACCAATCGCAAAAATATGAGGCTGATTGGTGCGTTGTTGATGGTCAACGGAAATAAAGCCTTGTGCGTCAGGGTGCAGGCCTGCGTTTTCCGCTCCTATATTGTTGCCATTGGGCGTTCTACCCACGGCGACAAGAATGGCATCAAAAGCGGCTGACGTGGGCACGCGATCACCCTCAAAATGAGCGACTAATTCAGCCGGGCCTGGATCAACTTGACTGACTCGAGTATTCAGGAAAATGTCGTTGCATTGGCTCTTAAGTCTTTTTGCAAGTGGACGGACAAGATCAGGATCAGTTCCCGGCATGAGTTGTGGGGCCATCTCGACAATACTCACAGCGCTTCCCAGTGCCCGATAAACTGTAGCCATCTCGAGCCCGATAATGCCACCACCAATGACGAGGAGTCGCTCGGGAATTGACTGCAGGCTGAGCGCCGCTGTTGAGTCAAGAATTCGGGGATCCCTTGGAATACCAGGTAAACGAATCGGTTCAGACCCCGTCGAGATGATGGCTTTCTCAAACTGAAGAACTAGTTCTTGGGTATCGTTTGTGACTGCAATTTCATGATCGGAGCGAAAGGCACCCGTTCCGCTAAAAATAGTCACGTTACGTTTTTTTGCCAGAGTGGAAAGCCCTTCAGTTAGCTGCGTCACTACGCCTTTTTTCCAGTCACAAAGTTTCCGGATATCTATTTCGGGCTCACCAAAACTGATACCGTTTGGAGCCATTTCCCGAGTTTCTTCAATAACACGGGCGGCATGGAGTAACGCCTTCGAGGGAATGCAGCCGACGTTGAGACAGACCCCACCCAGATTGGGATAACGTTCGATGAGGGCAACGCTTAGACCAAGATCTGACGCGCGAAAAGCGGCCGTGTACCCGCCGGGGCCTGAGCCCAGAACGGCAACATCGAAACGAGGCGTTGTGCCGCCTTTATTCACGTCTAGTTTTTCAGAGTCTGGTGGCGGCAGCGAATCTACTGAACCGACAGGTACGCTTGGGTCATGCGGAGACGTCTCGAGATCTGTTGCTGGGTCCACCTGAATTGAAACGGTTGCAACCACATCGCCTTGAGATACCTTTTGACCGATAGAGACTAATAATTCTGAAATCTGACCGGTGACTGGCGACGGGATATCCATCGTTGCCTTATCGCTTTCAAGGGTGATCAAGGGGGATTCGATTTCGATATGATCCCCTGGCGCAATAAGCACTTCGATGATTTCAACACTATCAAAATCCCCGATATCAGGCAGTTCAATGGTGTAAAGAGGGTTCTTCACGAGACGATTCGCTGCGAGATCTTATAACAGCAGGCGGCGTGGGTCTTCGAGCACTTGGACCAGGTGCGCGGTAAAACGGGCGGCTTCTGCGCCGTCGATGACTCGATGATCGTATGAAAGATCCAAAGGCAACATCAAACGTGGACTAAATTCAGTCCCGTTCCAGACCGGTTTTGTCCTTGCTTTGGTGAGACCCAGAATAGCAACCTCTGGCATGTTGACGATTGGCGTAAAAGACATGCCGCCGATGCCGCCAAGACTTGAAATACTGAAGCAGCCGCCTTGCAATTCATCGGGTTTGAGTTTTCCAAATCGGGCGCGTTCGCTGACATCCCCAAGCAATTGCGCAATCTCAAGCACACCTTTCTGGTCAACTTCTTTAATGACGGGGACAACAAGTCCGCCGTCCGTGTCAACGGCAACACCGATATTAAAATAATTTTTTAAGATTAAGTTCTCGCCATTGGTCGAAAGTGACGCGTTGAATGATGGAAAGGCTTTGAGTGCGTTAACGATTGCTTTGATGATAAAGGCGAGAAGTGTGATCCGAATACCCGATCCTTCGTTTTCAATTTTTAAGGTTTTTCGGAACGCCTCTAGGTCTGTGATATCTGTTTCATCATGATGGGTAACGTGCGGTATGCTCGACCACGCCCGGTGCAGGTGTTTTCCTGCAATTTTTTTGATCCTAGAGAGAGGCTGAAGATCAATTCCGCCCCACTTGGCGAAGTCAATGTCAGGAGGCTTTGGAAGATTGGTTTGCGATCCCGCGTTGTTTGAGATTGCATGCTTAACAAAATTCTGGACATCGTCTTTAAGAATGCGCTCACGTGGTCCACTGCCCTTGATTTGAGACAAATCGACGCCGAGTTCGCGTGCAAATCGTCTTACAGCGGGACTGGCGTGAGGAAGCGGAAATGATGACTGTCGGGTGTCTGTGGGCGTTTCCGGAACACTCGCTTTGACGGGCTTAACAAACGATTCTTTTTGTGTAGCAGGAGGGCTCTTTTCAGCTGGAGTGGGCAGAGATTCGGAAGGCGGTTCAACCTCTGATGGTTTAGTTTTCGATTCAGATGCGTTCTCGGTGTCCGCGAGGGTGACCCCCGATTCTTCAGGAACTGTATCGCTGCTCGAGTCCGGGTTTAAGACGGCAACGACACTACCTTCCGCAACCTTATCGCCGATTGAGATCATAACCTCTTTGACGACGCCTGACTTGGGTGAAGGCACATCCATCGTCGCCTTGTCGCTCTCTAATGTAATCAGCGGATCTTCGGCGGAAATATGATCGCCCGGTTTAACGAGAACTTCGATGACATCGACGCTCTCGAAATCACCAATATCAGGGACCTTAATCTCTTGTGTAGAAGTCATTGTAATGAGAATTAGACGAGCGTTGGATTTGGTTTGTCGGGATCAATTTCATAGCGCCGAATGGCATCACTCAGCGTCGTTTTCGGAATGGCGTTTTCGTCGACCAGCGCGGTTAGCGCTGCGAGCGCAATGTGCTTGCGATCAACTTCGAAGAAGTCTCGGAGTTGTTTTCGCGTACCACTGCGACCATAGCCGTCCGTGCCCAGAACGACATACCGACTGGGTACAAACTCACGGATTTGATCTGCATAAGCCCGGTTGTAATCGCTGGCCGCGATTACCGGCCCCTCGCTTTCGACAAGCTGGTCGAATACAAACGACGTTTTTGACGGATCATCCGGATGGAGTCGATTCCACCGTTCGACATCTCGACCTTGGCGAGCGAGCTCGTTGTAACTGGTGACACTCCAAACATCAGCTAGGACGCCAAAATCAGACTCCAGCAGTTTGGCTGCTGCGAGGGCTTCCTTGAGAATCGTACCGCTACCTAATAATTGAGCGCGAGGCGTTGCTTTACGGCTTTTGGGCGCTTTTGCGACTTGATACATACCTTTCAGAATGCCTTTTTCAGTATTTTTTGGCAACTCAGGATGTGTGTAATTCTCATTCATTACCGTGATATAGAAAAACACATTTTCTTTCTCGGTCATCATCCGGCGAATGCCATCATGGACGATGACGGCAAGTTCATAATTAAAAGCGGGGTCATAAGATACGCAATTTGGAATACTTCCGGCCATTAAAAGACTATGACCATCCTGATGCTGTAGTCCTTCACCCGCTAGTGTTGTGCGTCCTGCTGTCCCGCCGATGAGAAACCCCCGAGCTTGCTGGTCACCCGCAGCCCATGCAAGATCTCCAACGCGCTGCAGACCAAACATTGAGTAAAAAATATAAAAAGGAATCATTGGAACGCCATGATTACTATATGCTGTTGCAGCCGAAATCCACGACGACATCGCCCCTGATTCCGTAATGCCCTCTTGAAGGACCTGACCCTTTTTATCCTCACGGTAGTACATCAACTGATCGGCATCCTCAGGAATATAAAGTTGGCCATCAGGAGCGTAGATTCCAAGTTGACGAAACATGCCTTCCATGCCAAAGGTTCTTGATTCGTCTGGAACGATTGGCACCACGTAGCGGCCAAGGGCTTTATCCCGGGTTAAGGCAGTCAGAAGTCGAACGAACCCCATCGTCGTTGATACCTCTCGCTCACCCGTGCCTGAAAGTTGGGATTCAAAAATAGAAAGCGGGGGAGTGGGATGGGTCGGAGCATCATCACGCCGCGCAGGTAAGCTGCCGCCCAGTGATTGCCGACGCGCTTTCAGATATTTAATTTCGGGGCTGTCGTCACCCGGATGGTAGAACTCACAAGCAAGAACGGCATCATCTTCCAGGGGTATCCGAAACCGGTCTCGGAAAGCCAAAAGTGATTCGTCTGCCATTTTTTTCTGGCTGTGCGTGGTATTTTGTCCTTCTCCGGATTCGCCCATTCCATAACCCTTGACTGTTTTTGCCAGGATCACGGTGGGTTGACCAGTATGTGCCGCTGCAGCCGCATAGGCGGAAAAGACCTTATGCGGATCATGTCCGCCACGATTGAGTCGCCAAATATCCGCATCGGTCATATGCGCGACCATTTCAACGAGTTCCGGATATTTGCCAAAAAAATGTTCTCGCACAAAGGCGCCATCTTTGCTTTTGAATGCTTGATATTCGCCATCGAGTGCTTCTTCCATTCTTTGCTTCAGCAGGTTTTTATTATCCCGCGCCAGCAGGGGATCCCAATAGGAGCCCCAGACCAATTTGATGACGTTCCAGCCGGCGCCGCGGAATTGACCTTCAAGTTCTTGAATAATTTTACCGTTACCGCGCACTGGGCCATCGAGTCGCTGAAGGTTACAGTTGATAACGAAAACTAAATTATCCAGTTGTTCACGACCTGCCAAACCTAATGCGCCGGTGGATTCTGGCTCATCCATTTCGCCATCGCCCATGAAGGCCCAGACTTTTCGATCGGATCGCGGGATGAATTCACGATTTTGAAGATAACGCATAAATCGTGCTTGATAGATTGCCTGAATGGGGCCAAGCCCCATCGATACGGTCGGAAACTGCCAAAAGTCTGGCATCAGCCATGGGTGCGGGTAAGACGAAAGTCCGTTACCTTCAATCTCCTGGCGAAAGCCTTCAAGCTGTTTTTCGGTTAATCGCCCCTCCAGATACGCTCGCGCATAAATCCCGGGAGCAGAATGACCTTGAAAGAATACAAGGTCGGCGCCGTGCTCGGCTTCGGCCCCTCGCCAAAAGTGGTTAAACCCGACATCATAAAGCGTCGCAGCTGATGCGAAACTTGCGATGTGCCCGCCCAGTTCGCTGCTCTCGCGATTGGCTCTCATTACCATTGCCAACGCGTTCCATCTGACAAATGAGCGGATTCTCCATTCCAACGAAGCGTCGCCCGGGCTCCTTTGCTCGTGAGCAACCGGTATCGTGTTTAGGTAGGCGGTTGTCGATCGATAGGGGATATAGGTGCCACTACGTCGGGCTTGATCAATCAGCGTTTCTAAAATGAAATGCGCCCGATCCTCACCTTCCTCCGCGATCACTGCCCGCAGCGCATCTTGCCACTCACGCGTTTCTTGCGGGTCGAGATCTTCTTGGAGCGTTGAATCAACCATGATCAAGTCCGTTGTAAGGTAGGGTTAAGGGTAGGGAAGATCAGGCCCAAGCAACTCGGTGCTTGGGTCAAAAAATGCTTACGCTTTGGATATCACACTATCATAGCGAGACTCCAGGAAACGTAGAAACTGGTAAAATGGTCAGACCAAAACTATCGTTTCTGATGGTTTTCGCATGTTCTTGTTTTACTGCCTCGAGGACGCCAATGAGTTGGCGAGAATTGGCTTGAGGAACTGACCGGTATACGATTTTCCGACTTTGGCAACATCCTCCGGCGTCCCGGCCGCCACGAGTTCCCCTCCCCGTTGCCCGCCTTCAGGGCCAAGATCAATAATCCAGTCCGCTGTTTTGATGACATCAAGGTTATGCTCGATCACAAGAATTGTGTTGCCTTGATCTCTTAGTCGATGCAAAACAATCAATAATTGCTTGATATCATGAAAGTGCAATCCAGTCGTGGGTTCATCAAGAATGTATAACGTCCGCCCCGTTGCTCGCTTCGAGAGCTCTCTTGAGAGCTTTATGCGTTGGGCTTCTCCCCCCGAGAGTGTGGTGGCGCTTTGACCAAGGCGAATATAACCAAGGCCAACATCCAGCAGCGTATCGAGCTTCCGCTTGATGACAGGGATGGCATCAAAAAAAACGCACGCATCCGCTACGCTCATATCCAGTACTTCATGAATTGTTTTATCTTTATATCGAATATCAAGCGTTTCCCGGTTATACCGTTTACCTTTGCAGGTATCACAGGGAACATAGATGTCTGGAAGGAAATGCATCTCCACTTTAATGAGTCCGTCGCCCTGACACGACTCACATCGTCCGCCGCGAACATTGAAAGAGAAGCGCCCCACCTTGTAACCTCTCGCTCGAGATTCAGGCGTCCCTGCAAAGAGTTCTCGAATGGGGGTAAATAAGCCCGTATAAGTCGCTGGATTTGAGCGAGGTGTCCGTCCAATCGCACTCTGGTCGATATCGATTACTTTGTCGAAGTGATCGAGCCCATCAATGTGATCGTGCGCAGCGGCTTGATCTCGACTGGCGTGTAGATGAGTCGCCATGGCGGGATATAGTGTGCCGTTGATAAGGGTTGATTTTCCAGACCCGGATACACCGGTAACACAAGTCAACAGGCCAACGGGTATATCGATCGAGACCTGCTTTAGATTGTTACCTTTCGCGGCGATGATTCGTAATTGTCGTTTCGGATCTGATGGGGTTCGCTTGGATGGGCCTTCGATCGTTTGCGTGCCGGAAAGGTATTGTCCGGTTACCGATTCAGTTGATTCCAGAAGGCGCTCGACAGAACCTTGCGCTACGATTCGGCCGCCATTGATCCCAGCGCCGGGACCGATATCAACCACATAGTCCGCACTTCGAATAGCCTCCTCATCGTGCTCAACGACAACGACAGTATTGCCTAAATCTCGAAGGTGAAACAGCGTATCGAGAAGGCGTTGATTATCCCGTTGATGCAGGCCAATTGATGGCTCATCAAGGACATACATTACGCCAACCAAACCCGACCCAATTTGTGAGGCCAACCGGATACGCTGCGCCTCGCCCCCGGACAGTGTTTCTGCCGTGCGATCAAGCGTAAGATATTCAAGACCGACGTTGACAAGAAATCGCAATCGCTCGCTGATTTCTCGAATAATCCGTTCCCCGATTTTGCCTTGATGGCCTGGCAAGACCAACCCTTCAAAAAAGGCAAGTGACATCTCGATTGGCATCGCAGTGAGGTTATGGATTGGTAACTTCCCGATGAAAACGTTGCGGGATTCAGTTCGGAGTCGACTTCCCTCGCAACTTTCGCAGGGTTGAATATTCAGATAGCGTGCCATCTCTTCGCGAACCGTATTGGAGTCTGATTCACGATATCGACGCTCCATACTCGGAAGCACTCCCTCAAAGGTGTGAGATCGTTTTCGAGATCTTCTGCCGTGTGATCGCAGGTAACTGAAATTGATTTTTTCAGTTCCGCTGCCGTACAAAATAACCTGCTGGATTTCTTCAGGCAGATGCCGGAAGGGCTTTTCAATATCGAAACCATAGTGCTCCGACAGGCAGTTGAGCATCTGAAAGTAAAAAGCATTTCTGCGATCCCAGCCTGAGATTGCGCCAGCTGCAAGACTCAAGCTTTCGTCATGAATGAGGATTGCAGGGTCAAAAAACTGCCGAACGCCGAGCCCATCACACTTGGAGCAAGCGCCAGCCGGGTTATTAAACGAAAAAAGTCGAGGCTCAAGTTCGCTTAAGTTATAACCGCAATGAGGACATGCATAGCGCGCTGAAAATAACATCTGGGTGCCGCCACTCTCTCCCTCTTTTGGCAGGACCTGAACTAACGCAAGGCCGTCAGCGATACCGAGCGCTGTTTCAAAAGACTCTGCAAGTCTTTGCGAAATATCCGGTTTCACGATAACCCGATCAATAACCGCTTCGATCGTATGTTTCCGCTTTTTATCCAGGACGGGCGTATCATCAAGTTCGTAGATTTCACCATCAATACGAGCTCGAATAAATCCTTGACTCAGAAGGCTGCGTAACAGCTGCTGATACTCTCCCTTTCGGTCCTGAACGATTGGGGCCAACAATAGAATCCTTGAGTCATCTTCAAGTGATAAGACTTGATCAACCATTTCGCTAACGGTGCTGGCAGCGAGTGTTACACCGTGATCCGGACAGCGGGGTTCGCCTACCCGCGCGTAAAGCAGTCGTAAATAGTCGTATATTTCGGTAACGGTTCCTACTGTTGATCGAGGATTGTGCGATGCAGCTTTCTGCTCGATACTGATCGCTGGTGAAAGTCCCTCGATCAGATCGACATCTGGTTTTTCCATCAAAGATAAAAATTGTCGAGCGTAAGCCGATAGGGACTCCACGTATCGCCGTTGACCTTCCGCGTAGATTGTGTCGAACGCGAGAGATGACTTTCCTGAACCCGACAGCCCGGTGATGACAATCAACTTATCACGAGGTAAGTCGACGTCGACTCCCTGTAAATTGTGGGTTCGGGCGCCTCGGATTTTGATAGTTTGCATATTGATTTGGGCTGGGAAAAAGCAAACTGTTAATATTACGTCTCTTACGCTGTTTCGTTCAAAGATTTTTCATTTTTTAATTGAGTTCTGATGAACTCGTCTTTGGGCGCCTGCTGCGGATAAACCACTGATACTCCGAAGAAGGGATAACTTTGAGATCCAATCGACTCACAACACCGATGAATGCGGTTGAGCGCAAGGCCGTGACGGCATTGGCTGGCGTATTCAGTCTTCGGATGTTTGGGTTGTTTTTGGTGTTGCCGTTGATGGCGCTTTACGCTAACGCTTTTGAGGGCGCAACGCCGCTGATGATCGGACTGGCATTAGGGATCTATGGATTAACTCAGGCGATTTTTCAAATTCCATTTGGTATGTTGTCGGATCGCTGGGGACGCAAGCCTTTAATTATTTTCGGCCTATTAATTTTTACCGCCGGTAGTGTTGTGGCGGCG
>JABHUE010000065.1 GCA_018672825.1 Pseudomonadota bacterium
CGGTCACTGGCCTTCTCAACAATAAACAACAATCCTGACTCCTCTACGTTATCGCCAACTTGCGGAATTCGACGTAGTCTGGCCGTCACAAGACCGCCAACGGTATGTGCCTCGCGATCGGATAGATGCACACCCAAAACCTCGCTCGCCTCTGAAATTGGCACTCTCGCATCCATTAGAAACACGCCTGACTCGATTTCTTCAAACTGGTGACGCTTTTTGGGCGTGTATTCATCAAAGTCGTAACCCACATCAATTTCACCTACAACTTCTTCAATAATATCCTCCATGGTAATCATGCCAACGGCTGATCCAAACTCATCGACAACGATTGCCATATGGTCATCGCGTTTTCGAAGGAGCGGAAGAAGTTGATCAATGGTTTGTCGTGGAGACACATAAAGAGCGGGATTAATCAGCGCCTCAAGCGGCTTCTCCAGAATTCCGACATCCATCATTTCCCAAGTTGTTATCGTCACGATGCCGACGATATTGCTACTATTACGGTGATATACCGGAAGACGGTTAAATCCTCGATTTCTAACCATTGCGAGAGCGCGACGGGCGGACTTGTTCTGGTTAATTGCGGTGACTTCTGCAATTGGAATCATGGCTTCCCCAACGATGGTCTCACCAAATCTAATCACGCGTCTGATTCGACCGTGATCAAAGGCGTCAACGCTGGATGTGCGTTCAGCCATATCAACCACTGAACGAATAAGCTCTCTTGTCATATAAACATTCTGCTCAATCCGCCCTCCACCAAATGCCCGTGCGACCCATCGTGATATTCGCGAAAAAACCATGACGACGGGGTAAAATACAAAACGAAAAGCACGGAGCAGATATATTGCTTTTGGTGCAATTTCTGTTGAGCGGTGCTGATAGACCGTTTTGGGAACGATCTCTCCAAAAATTAGAAAAAGCGGAGTAAAAATTAGAAAAGCCGCCCACTCACCGTTATCGCCAAACAAACGAATCATCAAAAGAGTGCCGATTGTCGTTAGCGCAATGGTCGCGATATTCGTCCCGACTAAGGTCGTTCCCAGCAGTGTTTCGGGGCTCCTAAACTCATCAAGCACCATCCTGGAACCTTTATGCCCTTTGCCTGCCATCGCGTTCAGCTTCACTTTATCTGCGTTGACCATCGCAATCTCGGAACCGGAAAAAAACCCTTTTAATACCAACAACCCGATCATCAGCAGCAATGTGAGTAAAATATCCATGCGTTAGTCTCTTCCCTTTGGACTACCCGACAGACCTAAATCATCGCTTTTTGTGGCGTCGCTTTCTCCGAAATCTGCATCTAGATCCAAACCGGTTATCGGCACGGTTTCTTGAGATAAGTCTGGGTCCCTCTCAGCATCTGAATCTCGAGTTAACTGCTGCTGTTCTTCATCAGTTAGCTCCTCAAAATCTTCTTCAGCTGCCACTTTTGCAATCCGGACCCGCGATATTCTGTGCGCCTCCATCTCAAGCACTGTCAGCGCGACATCATCCACCTCAACTCGATCGCCGATTTGCGGGAGTCGGTCTAAATATCGAAAGGCTACACCACCAATCGTTGTCATTCTTGGATCTTCTAATCCAAAGTGGGTCAGATTATTGACGTCAGTAAGCTTCATCTCACCTGGCAACTCGTAAATATTGAGATCTCTTTCTTGATACATTGATCGCCCGCGTGACTCACCGCTGATATCACCAAAAATAAAAGTCAGTACGTCATAAATGGTAATGAACCCTTCAACACCACCAAACTCATTTAGACAAGCCGCTGCCCGAACCCCGTTATCCCGGAAAAAATCAAACATTTCGTCAACTTTTTTAGTCAGTGGAACAACGACCGGCGGATACATAATCGCCTCTGTTTCGAGAGCGCCAAGATCCGCACCATCACTTAACAACTGAAGGATATGTTCCGCATGAATAAATCCCACAAGATTATCTCGATGACCTCTAAAAACGGGCACACGGGTATGTCGCAAATGCCGAAAACGTCTGATCATTTCAGCCGCGGGCAAATCAGCATTTAAAAAATCGGTACGAGTCCGAGGCGTCATAATTTCGACAATTTCGGTCTCATTTGATTCGAGCAATTGATTGATTAGTGCGCGTTCTGTCGCGTCGAGTTCTCCTTTTTCTGCGACCTGCTCAACCAATGTCAAAAACTCATCGATATTAAGAAGACTTTCGGCAGCTTTTTCTTCTCCAACAATCCGGGTCGTAAGACGATCGGAAACGAAACGGATCACATCTCGCAGCGGGGTAATCAGACGAACCCAAACGCTCATCGGCGCTGCCACGATAGCAGTGCTAAACCGGACGGGGTTTGAAACTGCGATCGTCTTTGGCGTTATCTCCCCAAACAGCAGAACAAGCGGCACCATAAAAATAATACTTAACCACCCCGCTCGCTGTTCCCCATACAGACCAACAAGAATTCCAGCAGCATTAATCGTGGCTGCTATGTTGATCAGCTCATTGCCAGTCAGAATTGAAATAATCAATCGACGGGGTTGATCGAGCAGCGCGTGAAGCGTTTCAGATTGAGGATTGTGGTGTCGCCTTAACTGCTGCAAATCAAGTCGCGAAAGCGAGAACAGGGCGGTCTCTGATCCAGAGAAAAATGCAGAACAAAATAAGAGTCCAAACAACAACAATAGCCGAAGCACCATCGACGGCTCGGCTAATAAACTGGTATCGAAGGCAAAAAAGTTGCCAAGCGCGTCCCAATACTCTGTGATGGTTTGGAGTAAAAGCTGCATCAGTTCATCCGGCAATGCCAGTGCAGCAAAAAAGGGGGCTCGCGGCGTTAGCCACACCGCACAGATCGCCCGACGATCAGTCGATTAACGTTCCATTAAAGACGTCTAGATCATCGCTAAATTGCTACACCTGAGTTCAAGCAAATTGTTATCACTCATTTGTAACTTATTTTGCCACAACGGATAAATGAAAGCGACGGTTATAAGGAACGCTTTGTCGATGCACCGTCACTGATGATTATAGTCAGCGACAGCAAGCGGACTCCGGCCCGACTCCCAGCCTTTAATCACCTGCGATCGTTAAACCTTCAACCAGAATTGATCCGCATCGCGTACTTCGCCGGGGATCCACATCATTCCCAATTGCGGCGATATTCTGAAAAATGTCTTTAAGGTTTCCGGCCACAGTGACTTCCTCAACAGGATAAGCGATCTCCCCATTTTCGATCCATAACCCTGCAGCCCCTCTTGAGTAATCTCCCGTTACGTTATTGATCCCAAAGCCTATTAATTCAGTAACCAAAAATCCCTCATCAATGCCGCTAATCATCTGCTCAAGATTCTGATCCCCGGTATCGATTGTCAAATTGTGCACACCGCCCGCATTACCGGTTGTTTGCAACTCCAAACGTCGAGCGCTGTACGACCCGAGCACATAGCCCCGAAGAATGCCGTCCGAAACAATATCTCTAGCCGAAGTCGCCACACCTTCACCATCGAACGCGGCACTGCCCATACCTCCCATTATCAGCGGTTGCTCGTGAATTCTTACAAACTCAGGGAAGATTTTTTTATCCAGATGATCGAGCAGAAAAGAAGCTTTACGGTATAACGCACCCCCGCTAATCGCGCTAATAAAATGCCCCAAAAGACTTGAAGCCACCGGCGCCTCATAAATGACCGGCACCCGACAGGTCGGTACCCGCCGTGCGCCGAGTCGACGAAGCGTTCGGCGAGCGGCTTGATCACCCACGTGCTCTGGAGTGTCAAGATCACGGAGCCGTCGAGCCGAACTGTACCAATAATCCCGCTGCATCGAATCACCCGAACCTGCAATTACAGAGCAACTAATTCCCTGGCGGCTTTTTTGCGTGTGTCCTATAAAGCCCAGGCTATTTCCGTATACCTCAACACCTTGATGCGCATCGACAGATGCCCCTTCAGAATTTTCGATTCGCGCATCGGCGCCAAGCGCAGATGCCTCACATTCAAGAGCGAGCGAAGAAGCCTCTTCAACCGAAGGCGTCCACGGGTGGTACAAATCCAAATCCATCACATCCTTCGCTAACCGTTCTGGATCTGCCAGCCCTATACATTGATCCTCCTCAGTCCACTTTGCGATGTTGCAGGCGGCAAGCACCGTCTCTCTAACAGCAGCCGGGGAGTAGTCAGAAGTGCTTGCGCTTCCGGTTCGCTTCCCAAAATAAACCGAGACGACAAGGTTTCGATCACGGGTATGTTCTACCGTCTCAATCTCGCTTTTTCTTACATTAACGGAGAGTCCCTGGCTAAGACTGGCTGCCGCCTCGGACGATGATGCCCCACGACCGCCTGCCTCTTCTAAAGCAAGCTGAACGGCATCACTCAAACCCGCATCTACGTCAGTCGTGTTTTCTTCCGAATCATTCATACCTCAACTCCCCCGACCGTCAAGCCATCAATTCGCATCGTGGGTTGGCCAACGCCGACCGGAACACTCTGCCCATCTTTACCGCAAGTGCCAATGCCGGAATCGAGCGCGAGATCATTACCCACCATGCTTACTCGGGTTAAGACGTCGGGGCCATTTCCGATTAGTGTTGCGCCCTTAACTGGCGCACCCAATTTTCCCTTCTCTATTCGATAAGCTTCGCTGGCCGAGAACACAAATTTTCCAGAGGTAATGTCCACCTGACCACCCGAGAAATTCACAGCATAAAGACCTGAATCAACGGAGGACAAAATCTCCGCTGGATCATCTTGTCCAGCCAACATATAGGTATTCGTCATTCGCGGCATTGGCAAATGCGCGTAGGATTCGCGCCGTCCATTGCCCGTACTGTGAGTTCCCGTCAGACGAGCGTTTAAAGAATCCTGCATATAACCTTTCAGTATTCCGTTCTCGATCAGAACCGTATTTTGGGAGGCCTCACCCTCATCATCGACACTTAATGAGCCACGCCGGTCAGGAATCGTCCCATCGTCGACGATGGTACAAACAGATGATGCGACCCTTTCGCCCACTCGACCCGAGAAAGCAGACGTTCCTTTTCTATTGAAGTCACCCTCAAGTCCGTGTCCGATCGCTTCGTGCAATAGGATCCCCGGCCAGCCCGGACCTAAAACGACCGTCATTGTTCCTGCCGGTGAATCAATGGCGTCGAGATTAACTAACGCTTGTCGAACTGCTTCCCGCGCGAAAGATTTAGCACGGTCCTCTTCAAGCAGCCATTGATATCCATATCGCCCACCACCACCATAACTTCCCTGTTCGCGTCGACCCGCCTGTTCAGCAATCACTGTGATATTGAGCCGGATTAAAGGGCGGACATCCGCGACCATCTCCCCGTCACTGCGCGCCACCAAGACAACATCGTGAACCGACGCAAGACTTGCCATCACCTGGCTTACCCTCGGATCCGCAGCCCGCGCTTCTGCCTCGACAAGCTGTAACAGCTTGATTTTATCTTCGCCCGGGAGGCTCGTGAGTGGATCGGCCGTCGAATACAGCGCCGGAGTGGTTCGCGCGTTAAACGGTATTGGGCTGGTCCCGCCGCCATGCTTTGAGATTGATCGCGCCGCTTCGGCCGCCTTCTCCAGCGCCGAAAAATTAAGCGCGTCTGAATAGGCAAAGCCTGTTTTTTCACCGCTCACCGCGCGAAGGCCCACACCCTGATCAGTGCTTCGACTACCCGATTTTACTTTCCCATCCTCGAGTGACCAGCCTTCTTGGCAGGAGTGCTGAAAATAGATATCCGCGTAATCAATCTTACTACCCACCAATCGACCCATTAATTCGTCTACATCGGTTAATTGCAGGCCACTAGGCGAAAGCAGAATGTCGTTCGCGATATTCAGGGGATCAGTCATTATTTATCCTAATCTGGGAGTCAAAATATATATTTTCAGTTTGTTTGATATTTTATTATGTATGGAAACTAGCACGCCGAATGTTAATCAAAAGTTAATACTGTGCGCAGACACTAATTAAGCGCCTGAAATCGTATGGTTGGCCTGAGGCAAGTTTTTACAAACAAAGCGATGTCATTAAATCAGTTTTTACTTATTGATAATTTAATAACGATAAGTTAGGTAAAACATAAATTGAATTTATTGCCCAAGAGAAAGCATTGGCTTGTGCTCAGGGCCCCGTTCCCTCAGATTCATCCCATCCCTCGAAGACTACCAAGGAAATATAACTTATGCTGACCCACAACCCCTTTGCGGATCTATTCCCAGCCGCGCTGATGCAGGGCTACGTCATCCTGATGGTCCTGCTTGTTCTCGGAAGCACGATCTTCGATACCATCCACAAAAAGAGCGCCAAATATTTTTTCCAGGCGGCTGAGAAATCTAAGAAAAGCCAAACCCGGAGCATCTCTGGCGGGGAAAAGACCTCGATCGCGGTAAAGACTGCCGTTAATGAAGTCATGCTCTCGAGCGAATTTTGTAATGCTCGACGTCGGATCGCCCATTTGCTCGGCATGTATGGCTTTGTGATGTTTTTGATCACCACAATCATTTTAATATTTTCATACCCCACGTCAGCGACACCTGCCCCAGCGCTCGTAACAGGGCTTTGGCATATTGGTGCGTTAATGGTCGCTGTGGGAGGCTACTGGTTCTGGTTCTTTATCCGTGTTGACGTCGCCGCAGAGGGAAATGTCTGGTACAAAATCATGCGAGCCGACCTTTTCATCCTGACCCTTTTAGCGACCACAACGTTTGCCCTTATCTGGTCTTATCTTCAGATGAACGCTGGCGGACTCTGGACACAAATCATCCTAGCGCTTTTCATTGTTTCAAGCACAACCTTGTTCGGCACCGTGTTGTGGTCCAAGTTTGCCCATATGTTTTTCAAACCCGCAGCTGCATTTCAGAAGCGGGTCCAGGAAGCGGATGGGTCACGAGCAAACCTTCCGGCGCCAGCCGATAAACCAGCGCAATTTGGCCTCGGAATCAAACGCGAGCCTGCGCGCCATTACTAACTAGCAAGAATCACACTGAGGACATTCTTGGCGACCTTGTTAGCGAGGGAGTCCGGAAGACTCTAATTAAGGAGAAATAGATGCCTACTTTTGTTTACATGACTAAATGCGACGGATGCGGCCACTGCGTTGATATCTGTCCGTCTGACATCATGCATATCGATAAAACCTATCGTCGGGCTATGAATATCGAGCCCAATATGTGCTGGGAGTGCTATTCCTGTGTCAAGGCATGCCCGCAGAACGCCATTGATAATAGAGGTTACGCTGATTTCGCACCGATGGGCCATAGCGTTCGCGTGTTGCGAGAGGAAGAAAAAGGCACCATTTCCTGGAAAGTTAAATTCCGGAATGGTGAGGTCAAGGATTTTGTGTCGCCGATCACAACGCAGCCTTGGGGTGAAAAAATTCCAAAGCTTGCTGAACTGGCGGAACCCACGCAAGAAGAAGTCGATTCACAACTTCTCTGGTCTGAGCCGGATGCGCTTAATATTGAGCGTGGCCTCCCAGAGATCGATAAAAGCAAATTCAAACAGGGAGTGTATTACTAATGGGTTTTAAAACCGTATTTGAAGATTGCGACATCCTCGTCGTTGGTGGCGGGATGGGCGGAACAGGCGCGGCTTACGAGGCACGCCATTGGGGGCGCGACATGAAAATCGTCGTTGCCGAAAAAGCGAATATCGACCGGAGTGGTGCCGTCGCGCAGGGACTCTACGCAATCAACTGCTACATGGGCATGCAATGGGACGAGAACCAGCCCGAAGATCATGTCCGCTATGCCCGAAATGATCTCATGGGAATGGTCCGCGAAGACCTTGCCTATGATATGGCTCGGCACGTCGATTCCACAGTTCATAAGTTTGAAGAATGGGGCCTTCCCTTAATGCGCGATCCTGAAACGGGTCGGTATCAGCGAGAAGGCAAATGGCAGATCATGATTCACGGCGAAAGCTATAAACCAATCGTCGCAGAGGCCGCCAAAAAGTCCGCAGATAAGATCTATAACCGAATCATGGTCACCCACCTCCTAATGGACGAAAGCAAAGAAAACCGCGTAGGCGGTGCGATTGGCTTCAACGTGAGAACGGGCGATTTACATGTCTTTAAAGCAAAGGCCACTATTGTGGGCGCGGGCGGCGCGTCGCATATCTACAAACCGCGTTCTGTTGGCGAGGGCATGGGGCGCACCTGGTATGCCCCATGGAGTAGTGCGTCTGCCTACGCGCTACCAATCATGGCGGGCGCCAAAATGACGCAGATGGAAAATCGTATTGTGCTTTGTCGTTTCAAAGACGGATACGGACCTGTGGGCGCCTACTTCCTCCACTTAAAAACCTACACCCAAAACGCATACGGGGATGAGTACGAATCAAAGTGGTACGACAACACTAAAGAACTCGTCGGCGATTACATTGACCATCACCCGACACCAACCTGTCTTCGAAACCATGCATTCCTGAAGGAAGTTGCAGCGGGCCGTGGCCCCATCCATATGGTGACAAAAGAAGCGTTCCAGGATCCCCACAAAGAAACCGTGGGTTGGGAAAACTTCCTCGGCATGACCGTCTCCCAAGCTGTTGTCTGGGCCTCTCAAGATATCGACCCTAGGTATACCAACCCTGAGCTGACGACATCAGAGCCTTACGTCATGGGCTCCCACGCAACGTGCTCTGGCGCGTGGGCCAGTGGTCCAGAAGACGTATCTCCGAGCGAGTATTTCTGGGGCTATAACCGGATGATGACCGTTGAAGGCCTGTTTGGTGCGGGAGATGCACTGGGCGGAACCGCGCACGCATTCTCCTCTGGGTCGTTTACAGAGGGCCGTCTTGCCGCAAAAGCGGCGGTGAAATATGTCCGCGAGCGGGCGAACGAGAAGATTGTTATCTCCGATAAGCAAATCGAGGAGCGTCGCGAAGAGATCTATCGACCGCTCGAGACCTACGAAGTGGGCCGTAATGAAATCGTGGGTGGGACCGTATCTCCAAGCTACATCCTTCCGATTCAAGGGCTTCAGCGCCTTGAGAAACTGATGGATGAATATGCCGGGGGTCTTACGGTCAACTACATGACCAATGAACCCCTTCTGCTTAGAGGTCTCGAACTCCTGAAAACAATGCATGAGGATTTTGAATTCCTGGGTGCTGAAGATTTGCATCAGCTACAGCGCGCGTGGGAACTCAAACATCGAGCAATCGCTTCCGAGTGTGTTGTGCAGCACACTCTGTTTCGAAAAGAAACGCGGTGGCCGGGTTACTACTATCGCGGTGATGCCATGCAGCTTGATGATGAAAACTGGCATGTCCTTACCGTGTCTCATCGGAATCCTGAATCCGGAGAGTACACAATGGAAAAGGCGCCCGTGTATCACATCGTCGATTAACCAGTCGGTGTTCTCTAAAACGGGCCCACAGGGGCCCGTTTTTTTTGCGCCAATTCTGCTATCACGAACACCTTATTCACTAGAAATAACAACGATCACGTATAGTAAAATCCAGAACTCTCAATTTTTCGCGTCAAACATGTCAATAGATTCAAATTTCAGAAACGAACAGCTCGCCGGTGAAACTAACCTTGGCGCTTCTTCTCAAGAAATTGATGCGCTGTTAACTCCGATTCTGGATCAGGGCGCAACGCGAGACCAAATCCCCGAACTGCTTCGCCGTTCGTGGGCTCATCTTCAGGACCTTCGGGAAATTCTCACAACGATCAATGCACTCGGCCAAGCTGTTCCGTCATCGAATCTCGATCAGGCAATATGCCTTAAAGAAGCTGACGTCCTTGATATTCCGGGTATTGGGTCTGCCGTTAAATCATGTCTGGCAGAACCATCAATCCAGCAACTCGACGAATCCATCCAAGCCAAACTGTTCTACGCCCTTTCATTAGTGGCCTTGATTTCCCAATCTTATCGAGATGGCGCACAACATCTCGAAAAGGCATCTGAGCTGTGCAAAAGCCATCCACAAGACCGTTGGCAGTTTGAAAGCGCACGCGCTCAGGCGCTGACAGATCTGGGCCGAGAGTTTCTTGATAACCAAGCGCTGACAGAGGCCGTGGCGTTATTTGAATCATCAGTCCTTCCTCTTGTTGATCAAGAAAAAGATCCCCATCAGTGGGCTATCTCAAAAACGCGCCATGGTGTCGCGCTAGGCATTTTAGGACAGCGACAGAAGGGCACAAAAATGCTTGAGTCCGCAATTCGCTCATTTAATGAAGTTATCGACGCTTGCGATCGTGATTCGGAACCACTGGAGTGGGCAACAGCGCAAAACAGCTTAGGAAACGCACTGGGTATCTTGGCCCATCGTCAAAATGATCTCGAAATGCTTGAGTCCGCTGCAAATGCTTTTGAAAGTGCATTATCAATTCGCTCACAAGAAAGCTGTCCGTGGGATTGGGCCGCTTCCCAGAATAATCTAGGTGCTGTTCTTCAAAGCCTTGGCCAGCGGAAAAATGATGCGCAACTTCTAAAGCGATCGGTTGATTGTTACAAGCTGGTGTTACTTGCCTGGACGCGCGACCGTGCACCCCTGCATTGGGCAACCACATTCAATAATCTCGGCACTGCACTTCGGGCACTTGGCGAGAAACGAAAAGGTCCTCGAACACTCGAGCAAGCCGTCGCGGCCTATCGAAATGCACTCGCGGAGCGCACTCGTGAGCGCGTGCCTCAGCAGTGGGCAATGACCCAAAATGATCTTGGCACGGCGTTGCAGAAACTAGGCGAGCGCACTGAAGATATCAAATTCTTCAATGAAGCGATCAACGCTTATCAGAGTGCTCTTCTTGAATGGACGCAAGAAAAAAGTCCCATGACTTGGGCGATGACGGCCGCTAATTTGGCAATTGCTCAAAAAAGTCTAGCAGAACGTTTAGGGGATGCGGGCACCGCAGGCCTCGCTTTATCAAGCTTTGAGGCGGTAGCCGAAGTTTTTCGAGGCGCGAGCCACGCGAGGTATTATCAGTTCGCCACAGAGCAAATAGCAAAGACCCGAACCTTGCTTGATAGCCTAGCGGCCTCCTGAATCGACATGATGCTCTGCATCTTCGCAGAGACCCGTTGCGGTTAACCTAAACAATACGAACGTGAGATCGTCAGGTTTAGAGGGCAGGCCTTCTTGCGCATTGGTCATACGGCTGATCGCCGTTTCGGCTAGGACCTGAGCGGACTCTTCTAGTTCTCCTGACTGAATAATCTCGATGATCTCGGAGACGTAAAGATTATCCCAAAGCCCATCGGACGCAATCAGAACCGTATCTCGAGCAGCAAGCTTGGCCTCATGCTTTTCAAGCCAAAAAGCCGGATCGCCCAACATATTATTTAGATAATGGCGCTTCGGATGATGTAACGCCTCTCTTTCATCGATAAGGCCAAGCGTTTCGCTGACACCAACCGGTGAGTGACTATCCACACGGAGCTTCACTCGCCCTCTTTGACCCACCACCAACATGAGTGAGTCTCCCGCATGACTGCTCAACACTGAACCCTCTGGCTTTACTAGCGTTATTGAAAGCGTCGTAGCTGCCCTCGGAATTTCTTTCAGTAATTCTTTATTTACATCTTTTATTAGATCTTCCAGACAAGACCTATTCTTACGTTGGATCCACCCGCCAATCTTTTGGATAACAAATTCAGAAGCTTCACGCCCTTTCGGTAGTCCACCCACGCCATCTGCGACCGCAAGGCACACCTCGCCGGTATCCATCTCAAAGATTCCCATTGCATCCTCATTGACACCGGATTGCCCAGGGCAAGGTTGGGTAAAGACAACCGCTTGTCCAGAATCCAGAACAACAACATGCGGCGCATCCAGACGTTCGCCGCTCAAGCACACTGGGGTCTGCAAAATCTTAGATTCGGCCATTCGTTGCGCGACCTATTGCCACTCCATAAACTCTAAGTGCTGGCATAGTTGGCCCGCACTTTTGAATTCTTTTGCGATGAGGGATCGCTTCAAGCCCTTACAGATATCCTTAACTTCCTGTGGATGACGGCGATACCGACGGGCTCCTCCAACCGCATCATAAAAAATCCGGATAAGATCAAACACGTCGTGCTGAATATGTTCAGCATTCGGTGCTCCCCAACTAAACATATCCAACAGTTTAAGATCGAATCCAAGCCCGTGACGAAGCACAATGACATTATCACTGTGTAGATCGCCATGGTACTCCCCAACATTATGGATCGCCTCTATACCCAGTGCGACCGCATGCAAGAGATGAAGACCCTGAAATGCACCGAGACATCGGCCGGGCTGTCGTTTCAAGAAATCCGATAGCAACTCGCCCTCCACATATTCAGACACTAAAAAAGAAACCGTGGTGTCGTTAAACTGAAAACTGTCGCGGGTGTGATACTGAATAACAACCGGGCAATGCCGAAGCTTATGAAGTTTTCGGGCATAAAACCGTAAGGCACGATTACCCGGGTTACGATGAGGGAAAAAAATTTTTACGGTGCGCTCGATTCGAGTCCCTTTTTCTCTGACCAGATAAACTTCGCCTTCCCACCCCGCGCCCAGACGAGAGACCACTTCATACTTTCCCGCTAACTGGCTGCCAGAATGAAGATCAAAACTAGTGATGCGAGGAGAGAGTTTTTTCATGCGGTCAAATCAATCATGAGCCAGAAATAATTCCATCATTTGATGATCGATGCCGGCATCCAGAAACACATCGCCATAAACCGAAAAACCGGCGCGTTCATAAAACGGAATAGCAGGTAACTGCGCTCCCAAATAAACTCGAGCCATATTATGTTTACGACCCTCTTGAACAAGTTCGTCCAGCAACGCTCTTCCGATCCCTTTCTGTCGATAAGCCCTTAACACCGCCATGCGCCCAATTTTTCCACAAGTAAGCATTCGGCCCGTACCCACCACTTGAGCATGATCGATAAAGGCAGCCGCGTGAATGGCAGTCTCATCTTCACCATCAACCTCTAACTCAGGGGGAACCCCCTGCTCACTGACAAACACCTCGTAGCGAATTTGGCAGAGGTCCTGCTCATCAGTGCTCCAGTCAGCCAATCGAGTTGAAAACATCAAGAAGGGAATATGGAAACGGCGGCGGAGCTAAGACCGCGATGAGGGATCGTCGTCATCAAGACGATCGAATTCGGCGATACCTTTCTCCATCTCGCGATCAAGCGCTTCGTCTTCACCGCTTGCCGCATCAGCCTGGGCTCGAGTTTGAGGCTTAATTGATTTAGAGACATAAAGTCCAAGTTCAAAAAGAACCCAAACTGGAATCGCCAGCATCAGTTGAGAAAAAATATCAGGCGGTGTCATCAACATGCCAACGACAAAGGCTCCGACAATAATGTAGGGACGCTTCGCGGCAAGGCTCTCAGGCGTTGTCATCCCCATGCGAACGAGTAATACCGTCGCAACAGGCACCTCGAACGCTAAACCGAATGCAAAAAAGAGCTTAAGAACAAAGCTCAAATATGAACTGATATCAGTCATCACCAGAACACCCTCAGGTGCGGTGCTGGTGAAAAAAGCAAAAATGACTGGGAACACAACGAAATATGCGAACAAGATCCCAAGATAAAAAAGAACACTGCTTGAGATTAATAAAGGAACCGTCAAGCGTTTTTCATGATCGTAAAGACCTGGCGCGACAAATGCCCATAATTGATAAAGAAGATAGGGCATTGCCACAGCGGTTGCAAAGGCAAATGCAAACTTAAATGGCACAAAGAAGGGGCCATGGGGCTCGGTAGAAATCATCGAGTTCCCCGCTGGCAGAGCCGCCATCAGGGGTTGCGCGAGATATTCGTAAAGGGTGTTCGCAAATGGTGCTGCGGCGATAAACAAGACCAATACTGCCCCGCCGCCGCGCATAAGGCGATCCCGAAGCTCCAAAAGATGCGACATGAATGTCGCGCCCGGCGCATCTGGACGATTCGTAGTTTCGTTCACCAACTGCTACTTTAGTTCGTGCCGGCTTTATCGGCGATATCTTGATTCATCGCGTTGGCAGACTCTTTAATGGAGTCGACCACATCACCCATCGCATCATCTTTCGCTATCGACTCCGCCGTCTTTGTAAGATCACTCTTGATGCTGGTTACTTCCTCACCGAGTTTACGCATGTCGGCTAATTCGCTTTCTCTTATTTCTCGATCGATATCAGTCTTGACCGCCGACACCATGCTGCGCGCACGGCCCACCCACATGCCCGCGGTTCTTGCGGCGCGCGGCAGACGCTCGGGACCCAGCACAATGAGTGCTATCGCCGCAATAATAACGATCTCAAGAAAGCCGATATCGAACATGACGCTTTTTCAGAATCGATTAGACTTTCGCGTCGTTTTTTTCCGAATCTGACTCTTCGGACGACTCAGCAAGACTC
Source organism: Pseudomonadota bacterium (assembly GCA_018672825.1). GTDB lineage: Bacteria > Pseudomonadota > Gammaproteobacteria > Arenicellales > UBA868 > UBA868. The sequence continues at coordinate 14,318 of JABHUE010000065.1, forward strand.
TCTGTTGATGAGGCTGCATCGGTCTCAGAGGGTTCATCGCTGGTGGTGCCATCCTTCATCGTACTGCGAAATCCTTTGACCGCACCTCCGAGGTCAGACCCAAGATTTCTTAATTTCTTGGTTCCAAACAATAGAAGGACGATCACCAACACAATCAGCAACTGCCAAATACTTATACCACCTAATCCCATTACTTTCTCCTATCTGCCGACGAGGTGATGAATGATTCTTTCACCTGAAGGACGAATTTCATTTCCAGATCGGCAACGCCGATACCCTCTCATGATAACCGCTTTTAAAAAGCGTGGGAATACTCTGATTTTCAAAAGAAAACTGAGCGGTTAACCTAGGATGCGGGTGAAAATTTACGCTCCGCGCCAATATCCCTTCTCAGCGATACATTTCTTTTGGATCTTTAAGCACTGGATCGACAGCTTCCCATTGATCGTCTTTGAGCCGCTGATAAAAACAACTGTGCCGGCCGGTGTGGCACGCGATTCCGCCTTCCTGATCAATTTGCATCAGAATCACATCGCGGTCACAGTCCAGTCGGATTTCGCTGATTTTTTGCACATTGCCAGACTCCTCTCCCTTTCGCCATAGTTTTGCCCTGGAGCGAGACCAATAAACTCCCCGACCCGTTCGAGCCGTTTCTAGCAAGGCCTCTCGATTCATCCATGCGACCATCAAAACACGACCGCTCTTTGCTTCTTGGGCGATGGCCGGCACGAGTCCATCGTCTGTCCATCTAATTTGATCTAGCCAGTCCATGTCAATTCCTTACTTAACATTAAAGATTCACTTCAATCCCACGCTTACTCATATGGGTCTTTGCTTCTCGAATTGTATACTCGCCAAAATGAAAAATGCTCGCTGCAAGTACCGCATCCGCACCCCCCGTGAGCACCCCCTGAGAAAGATGCTCAAGCGTACCCACACCGCCTGAGGCAATTACGGGAATCGGCACTGCATCACTGATCGTCCGAGTCAGTTCGAGATCAAATCCATCCTTGGTCCCATCGCGATCCATGCTGGTCAGAAGGATCTCCCCCGCCCCACGGCGAGCCATCTCCACCGACCATTCACGCGCGTCAATGCCGGTTGTTTTTCGGCCACCATGGGTAAACACTTCCCAATGATTACCACAGCGCTTCGCATCGATGGCAACGACAATACATTGCGCACCAAAATACTGGCTTGCCTCGGTGACCAAGTCAGGGCGATCAATCGCAGCTGTGTTTATAGACACTTTATCAGCGCCCGCGAGCAACAGCCGATGAATATCATCAATCTCCCGAATGCCGCCACCGACGGTCAATGGAATAAACACTTCAGCTGCGACTTCCCGAACAACATCGATCATGGTGTCTCGGGCGGATGAACTTGCCGTAATGTCCAAAAACGTAATTTCATCCGCCATTTGTTGGTCATATCGTTTTGCAACAGCAACCGGGTCTCCCGCATCCCTGATATCCACAAACTTGACACCTTTAACCACACGACCCTCATCAACATCAAGGCACGGAATAATTCGAGTTGCCAAGCCCATCATCAAATCCTATCTATGCTTTGGCCCATGGCGGCCGCTTGTCCCTCGCGGAAATCCAGGGTGCCTTCATAAATTGCTCTTCCGGTAATCACGCCTTCGATGCCCGAATTTTCAACCAAGACCAGTCTTCTTATATCCTCAAGATCAGAAATACCGCCGGATGCAATCACAGGAATTTGAATGGCCTTTGCCAACGCTGCCGTTGCTTCTACATTTACCCCGCTGAGCATTCCATCACGATCAATATCGGTATACACGATCGCGACCACACCATCGGCTTCAAAATGTTTCGCCATATCGATCACCTTATGGTCAGATGTTTTTACCCAGCCGTCTGTTGCGACCGCGCCATTCTTAGCGTCAAGCCCAACAATAATATGGCCAGGAAACTGCTGACAGAGATCACTGACAAACGCGGGGTCGTTTACCGCCTGCGTTCCAATGATCACGTATCGAACGCCCGCCTCGAGATAAGCCTTTACCGTTTCTGTATTTCGAATACCGCCGCCAACCTGCAGCGGCACGTCTGGATAGGTGTTCGCAATCTTCTGGATAATAGACGCGTTCACCGGTCGACCCGTTACAGCACCATCAAGATCCACAAGATGAAGACGCTTTGCGCCTTGGGAGACCCATCGAGCCGCTGCCTGCATTGGATCACTATCGTAAAGCGTCTCATCTGACAAGTCGCCTCGTCGCAATCGTACACAGCGACCCTCTTTAATATCTATAGCTGGAATGAGAAGCATAAAAATAAAGCCTTTGAAGTTTTTAATGTAGGGATTAAAACGGCACGATCATAATGACCACCCTGAACTGACTTTTACCTAGGTAGCCTTCAGGAATCGCCGTCCCAACAAACAAAATTTTCGAGCAATCTCAAACCTTGCTCATGACTCTTCTCCGGGTGAAACTGGACTGCAAAAATATTCGCTCGAGCAATCGCACTCACGAATTCACCTCCGTAATCACTTGTTGCTGCAACAAACGATGACTCCGTTGCGAGCGCGTAATAGCTATGAACAAAATAAAATCGGGAATCCTGCGAAATGCCTCTCCAGACCGGATGATCACTGCTTTGCCGAACATTGTTCCAGCCCATATGAGGCACCTTTAACCGCTGCTTGTGACCACCGGATCCGCAAAAACGGCGTACCTCACCGTCAAAAAGACCAAATCCTTCACATCCACCGTCTTCTTCACTACGATTAAATAAAGCCTGCATCCCGACACAAATACCCAACACAGGCTTTGACGAGAGAGCGCTCAACACGGGATTACGAAGCTGACGTTCATCGAGCGCCTTGAACCAGGAGCCGATTGCGCCTTGCCCTGGAAGGACAACCCGATCCGCTTTCTCGAGACGCAATAAATCTGAGGTCACCTCGACGTGAGCAGACGGCGCTACTTTTTCAAACGCTTTGGCAACCGAATGCAAATTACCGGTGCCCAGATCAACAACCACAATGCGGTGCATCTACCCCTGCAAAGACCCTTTTGTGGAGGGTACTGATCCACCCAGTCTTGAATCTAAAGTTAACGCCATTCTCAAAGCCCGCCCAAATGCTTTGAATATCGTTTCAGCCACATGGTGCGTGTTTTGACCTCTCAGGGAATCAATATGAAGGGTGACGTGCGCATGATTACAAAAACCTTGAAAAAACTCGTGGAACAAATCGACATCAAAATCTCCGACTCTTGCGCGCGGCCAGCTCACGGCAAATTCAAGACCCGGGCGCCCCGAGAAATCAGTCACAACCCGACTCAATGCCTCGTCCAGTGGCACATAAGCGTGCCCATAGCGACTGATGCCGCGTGGCTCGCCAACGGCTTGTGTAATTGCCTGGCCTAATGAGATGCCGACATCTTCAACGGTGTGATGCGCATCGACAGCAAGATCACCTTTTGCTTTGATTTCTAAGTCAATCAGGCTATGGCGAGCGATCTGCTCGAGCATATGATCAAAAAAAGGTAAGCCGGTATCAAGCTTCGCCGACCCGCTGCCGTCGACATCAAGAGCGACATAGATATCAGTCTCGCGGGTCGTGCGCGTTATTTCTGATGTACGACTCGACATAAGATACCTTCCAAAAGAATGAAGTTAAATTTTAACCCAGAGATTGGCCGCGAATTGTAACAAACAAGCGGCTCTAGATTGAATCAGGCCTTTATTTCATGGCGATTGCGGGAGAATTACCCTAACAAGTCATTCAGCGCATCCACAAAAGTGGCATTCTCAAGAGAAGTGCTTACGGTAACGCGCAGGCTATCCGTCAGTAATGGGTGAGCGCCGTTCAGGTTTTTAACTAAAACACCCTGACGCTGAAGATCATCGTGCACCGAATCACCGGTGCCCGCTGGGACTCGAAACAAAATGAAGTTTGCAGCGCTTGGGTACGCTGTTATCCCAGATACTTTTTTCAGAGATTCAAAAAGCCTGGCTCTTGCTTCGCAAATCAATCTCGATTTTTCATCAAACCAGTCAATATGCCGAAGCGCAAATTCGACGCTCATCTGCGTCAATGAGTTGATATTGTAAGGTAATCGAACTTTATTTAACGTTTCAAGGACATCAGGGTGGCCCGACAAAAATCCTAAACGCAGGCCCGCAAGTCCCAATTTAGAGAGTGTTCGCATGACCACCACATTGTCATAAGCAGGCGCTTGATCCAAGACACTTTGGCCACTAAACGCATGATAGGCCTCATCAACAACTACAATTCCAGAGCACCTTTTTGCAATCTGATCGATAGCCTCATGCGTGCAGACGTTTCCGGTTGGGTTGTTTGGATTAGCAAGAAAAACGCAGCAAGGATCATGTTTTTCAATCGCATCAAGCAGGGCGTCCGTGTCAATCGAAAAATCATGCCGTCGAGGTGTCGCGACATAGTCTGAACCGGTAATCGCCGCAATCACCCGATACATTGAAAAACTAGGCTCAGGCGCTAACATGGTCCGCCCCGGACCCCCGACTGTCATCGAAACCATCTGAATCAGTTCATCCGACCCATTGCCGAGTAATATATCGAGTTGCCTCGGCACCTCAAAAACCTGACGGAGAGTCTTTGCCAGCCCCAGTGCACGCCCGTCGGGGTAGCGATTCAACGAAACATGGCGTAACTCTTCAAGCCAAGCATCTTTGAGTTCACGATCCCAAACATATGGATTCTCCATTGCATCAAGCTTGATCAATCCTTCTGCTGGCGCAACCGCGTAGGCAGTTAAATTCTGAATCTGTGGGTGCGCCCAACGCTTGATCACCGAGCCGCTAGTCATCTGGATCTACCTTCTGTCGATACCCGCGAAACTCCGCTGATCGCGCATGTGCCGTTAAACCTTCAGCTCGCGCAATCAAACTGGCGATACCAGAGAGCGTCGCGGCGCCGGCTTGCGAGCAATCAACGACACTCGATCGCTTTTGAAAATCATAAACACCCAAAGGAGAGCTAAAACGCGCAGTTCCCGAAGTTGGAAGCACGTGATTGGGACCCGCACAGTAATCCCCAAGGGACTCTGCGCTGTAGTAGCCACAAAAAATCGCGCCCGCATGCCGTATTTTTGGAATCCAATCTCGAGGCGCGTTTATCATCAATTCCAAATGTTCTGGCGCAATTTTATTCGCTACTGAAATTGCTTCATCGATAGAGTCGACCTCGATCAGCGCGCCATAATCAGATAATGCCTGCTCGATGATTGACCTGCGCTCCATTGTCGGCAGTAAACGATTGATGGCCTGGCTCACCTTGGCCCTGATTTCACGCCCGACACAAATCGCGATGGATTGCGCCTGCTCATCGTGTTCGGCTTGAGCGAAAAGATCCATCGCTACCCAGTCTGGATCTGCCCCGGCATCACAAATCACAAGCACCTCTGAAGGGCCCGCGATCATATCAATCCCCACCAACCCAAAGACCTGTTTTTTTGCAGTGGCGACGTATTGATTACCCGGACCCACAATCTTATCAACCTTGGGCACCGTTTCCGTTCCGTGGGTAAGCGCTGCGACAGCCTGCGCACCGCCAATTCGAAAAATACGGTCGACTCCCACGATATCGGCACTCGCAAGGACCGTTTCATTAATCCGACCATTTGGGGTGGGAACCACCATGACGACCTCTTCCACCCCGGCAACTTTCGCAGGGATCACATTCATCAACACTGATGACGGATAAGAAGCCTTCCCTCCGGGGACATAGACCCCTACCCGATCCAAAGCATTTACCTGTTGACCATACCGGCTACCATCCGATCGCTCGCGTTGCCATGAGCTTTCTTTTTGCTCTTCATGAAACTCCCGAATTCGATCCGCAGCTTCTAGAAGGGCCGTTTCGAGATCAGGATCGATACTTTGACGTGCCACCGCCCAGCGAGATTTTGGGATCTCAAGATCTTCACCCATTGACACTGAAAATTGATCCAACCGGCGTGTGAACTCGAGTAACGCTTGATCCCCTCCAAGACGCACTTGATCAATAATCCCACGGACTGTTTCGTCAACCTCTGAGCTTGTTTCAGTCTGACGATCGAGAAGATTCGATAGAGCGCTATCAAAATTTTTATCCCTGACCGTAAGTTGCTTTATTTCAGTTGGCATTGAATTAATGAGTTATCCCCTAACTGGGGAGTTTAAAAAACGAATAAAGTCAGTCACTCAACAGTTGTCGCCCGCAATAGACTTGAATCCGAAATCCGTCTGATATCTGCGCCACACTGAAGCAGTTTTTCTTCGATACAATCGTAGCCGCGGTCGATATGGTAAATACGATCTATTATGGTTTCACCTCTCGCAACAAGACCGGCAAGGACCAGACACGCAGACGCTCTCAAATCGGTCGCCATAACCTGCGCGCCACCCAACTTCTTAACACCCCTAATCACCGAAGTGTTGCCATGCAATTCGATCTCCGCGCCCATTCGCTGCAACTCATGAACATGCATAAATCGATTTTCAAAAATATGCTCGGTCACTGACGCTGAACCTTCTGCAACACAATTAAGGAGCATAAATTGTGCCTGCATATCGGTTGGGAAGCCCGGATAAGGTGCCGTGCTTACCGTCACCGCTCGGGGTCTCGCGTTCATTGCCAGCGTTACTGAATTCTCAAAGATTTCAATCTGAGCGCCAGCCTCACGCAGTTTTGAAGTAACTGCATCAAGATGACGAGGGTTTATGTCCTGAATGGCGAGATTACCTTGAGTTGCCGCGGCAGCCACCATAAACGTTCCGGCCTCAATCCGATCGGGAATCACACGATGGACGCCCCCGCCAAGGATCGAAACGCCTTCGATTTCAATTGTATCTGTTCCAGCGCCAGAAATTTTTGCCCCCATTTTGATCAAGCAGTCTGCAAGATCCACAATCTCTGGCTCTCGAGCCGCATTTTCCAACCGCGTATTCCCTTTTGCCAGCGTCGCGGCCATCATTAAATTCTCGGTCCCCGTCACCGTTACCGTGTCAAAGACAATATTCGCGCCACTCAAAAAGCCACGAGGTACTGATGCTTTAATGTATCCAAGCTCAACTGACACCTTCGCACCCATTTGCTGAAGCGCTTTAACATGCAAATCGACGGGACGAGAGCCTATTGCACACCCTCCTGGCAAGGAGACCTCCGCCTCTCCATACCGCGCAAGCAAGGGGCCCAAGACCAAAATCGAGGCGCGCATTGTCTTCACCAGATCGTAAGGGGCGCATCGAGAATGCAAATTACTTGCCCTTATTCGGACGACTGATTTCTCATCAATTTCAATGTTCGCGCCAAGTCTGCCTAAAAGTTCGAGCGTCGTCGTGATGTCACGCAGATGGGGAACATTCGAGATCAAGAGATCTTGATCGGTCAATAGCGAACTAATTAAAACCGGGAGAGCCGCATTTTTTGCGCCACCAACGCGCACACTGCCATTCAGCGCACGACCCCCTTTGATCAACAGACTTTCCAATACCCGGAATCCATAAGTAAAAACGGTTCGCCCAACCAATCACGGGGGCAAGCGCTTAAGTTTACCCGACTAAAAGAAAAAGGCGCCCAAAAGGCGCCTTTTTCTTTTTCTTTAAAGCGTCATCAGGACCCGGTTTTCGTATCCAATTTGGTCTTGAGTTCTCCATTTTGATACATCTCCATCATGATATCGCTACCGCCCACAAATTCCCCGTCAATATACAGCTGCGGAACGGTAGGCCAATTGGAATAGTCTTTGACCCCTTGACGAATTTCATCGTCAGTCAGCACATCGGCTGTCTCGAATTCAGTGCCCAGTGCCTGAAGGATTTGAATTGCCCGCCCTGAAAATCCACACTGTGGAAAGTCTCGATTACCTTTCATAAAAAGCATCACGCGATTCGCTTCTACTTTGTCTTTGATTCGCTGGTTAGTATCCATATTATTGGCCTCGTCGTTATCTCTTGTTTTAATAAATCTACGAAAACACCCTATTGCGCGTTTTTCTCTTTGGACGTTAACGTGCGCATCGACAACGCATGAATCTGCGCTTTCATCCGATCGCCTAAGGCGCCGTACACCATTTGATGCTGCTGGATTCGATTTTTCCCTTCGAATCCATCACAAATTATCTCTGCTTCAAAATGGTGTCCATCACCCGTGATTTCAACCCTCGAGCCTTCCAGGTTTTCCTCAATCCAGCCCTTTATGTCTTCTGGTGTCACCATAGCGTCATCCTTTTTTCACGTCTGGCTTTAAAACCCGATACTCAGTTAATTTCCGCAGTTTTCTTTTCCAGCGACTCTATCAGTGCATCCAATCCATTATTCGCAATAAATTCACCGTATTGGTTTCGGTAGCTAATAATTAAACTGATACCATCGATCTGGATATCGTAGATCTGCCAACCCGCATCTGCATCTCTCAAGCAATAATAATCAACCTGAACTGATTGTTGTCCAGAAAGTACTAATTCCGAAGGCACTACCGAGATCCTCCCACCGCCACGCACACTGACCTCTCCAAAGCGCATGTCCTGCTCGCCAGTATACTCAAACATCGCGCTCGCATAACTCCGCATAATAAGGTCTTTAAAGCTTTCAGAAAAACGCTGGCGCTGTGTCTCACTGGCGCTCTTGGCATAATCGCCCAAAATCAGTCGCGAAACTCTGTCGAGCGCGACTCGCGGCACAACAATTCTGTCAACGAGTTCATAAAGCGCGAGACGGTCTGCCTCTAACTCTGCCCGACGGCTTTCGAGTTCGGCTACAACCTCATTAACGGTACCGCGAATCATCTCATCGGCACTTTTCTCGGCCCACACGAGATTTGTCCACCCCATCAAAAGCCCGATGGCCAACATCATTTTGGTGGCCCTGTAACGGCGATGCAAGGTTTTGGAATGCGACATGTAATTGGGGCTTTTCGAAATATCCAGAGCTGTATTCTCCAGAATTAACCCGCTAATCACAAATGGTGATTTTCTGTCTTTACGCCAAAAGGACGAATCAGCAAGATAAGCTGGGGCAATAAGGTAAGAGAGGCAAAAAGTGCAATGGCCATTCCGAGCGCAGTTAAAAGGCCAAAAAAGATGGTCGGTAGGAAATTCGAGAGCACCAAAATTGAAAACCCTACAATTATAGTGGTAGCTGTGTAAAAAATGGCCCGGCCGATGTTGGCGTGGCAATAATGGAGCGTCGCCACGTAGTCACCGAGGCGGGGCAGTTCGGTTCTGAATCGATACAGATAATGAATACTGTTATCCACTGCGATTCCAAGCGTAATTGACGCGATCGTAATCGTCATCATATCCATCGGGATCTTTAACCACCCCATCAACCCCAGAATGATTAATGCCGCCAATATGTTGGGGACCACGCCAATCAAGGCTAATTTGATTGATCGAAACAACACGAGCAACATGACCGCGATTCCCAGCATCACCACGCCCAAACTTTTGATTTGAGACTCAAAAAGGCTCTGAAGCATATTGTTGTATAGAACAACAAGTCCTGAGATCTGAAAATTCTGAGGCTTAAGATCAAGCTCTTGTTCTAACCCAACCTGGATTTCTTTCAGTAGATCATTGCGTCTCAGGTTTGGCAATGAATCTTTCACTCGGGCCGATAGTCTGACTTCATTTCTCTCGATTGACACATAAGGCGTTAGCAAGGCCGCTTTTAGATCAGCAGGCATCCGTTTGTACAGAACAGCCAGCTCAAACGCATCAAAAGTCTGCTGGCTAATTGATTCACCCACTCGGATCAACGATGCCAATGAGAGTACCTGCCCTACCCCATATTGACGCTGGAGAAAATCGTGAACTGCCGACACCGTTTCTATTTTCTGCGGCGTAAACCAATAATCGACCGGATCTCCCTGCGACACGCTCCCCAGCAGCAAGTCCAGCTCGTCATCTTGATCATCCTGTGCTTCATTAATAGAGGGCTCAGAGTCAAACCGAATCAAGACCTCGAGTGGAGTGGTTCCACCTAACTCGCGATCGATGAGTTTGAGGCCCTGATAGATCTCCGTACCCTTGCCAAAATAATTTATAAAACTATTCTCAACCTGTAATTTCGAAATGCCAACTGCGCCGAATATTCCAAGCAACACAGAGACAGAAATCACCCACCGGCCATGTTTCGCTGAGAGGTGGGAAAGCCATCCGGTGACCCATGTACCAGGCGACTGGCGGGCGGTCGTGATAGCAGGCTTTTGCAATACGGCAGCTGCCGTAGGAAAAAATAGAAACGAAACAAGAAATGTCACTAATAATCCAATCGACATCATCCAGCCAAAATCAATCACGGGCTTAATGCTGCTCAACACTAGCGAGCCGAACGCTAAAACAGTGGTTAATGCTGTGTAGAAACAAGGCCAAACCATCTTTCGCATCGTGACCCACAATGTCTCCTGATATGACCAGGCTGAATTTTCAGCTGCGAGCTGTCGATAACGAACGACGAGATGGACATTCATCGACATCGTGAGAATCAACATCAGAGAAATAAAATTCGAGGAGATAACAGTAACTTGCCAGCCTGCCATACCAAGCAGACCGATCATGATCATTCCTGCGTACGCGCAGCTTGCTAGCGGCAAGACAACCCACCTTGTCGATCGAAAAATTACGGCAAGCATCACAATCAAAAAGATCATGACACCGGCACCAAATTTAATCAGGTCATTCCGAATAAAAGAAATCATGTCATCGGCGATCATTGAAACACCGCCCAACATGAGATGGCCCATCGGTCGATATTTGTCGATTACCTGACGGATTGATGCGATCGTTTCATGATTCAGCTGATTTACGTCATCTTTAAGACGCTGATACTCCACAGATACTTCATCCAAGCGTAGCTTCTGTTCGTCACTAATGCGGCCTTGACTCATTTTGAGAGAAAGCCTGCGCTTTAAATTTTTTACCTGCTCAAAATCGGAATGGTCGACCAAATTAAGTTGAAGTGCGGTCGTCATTCCGTCAACGCTCACGACAAGCTCAGAAAATACCGGACTATTAATAAGTTCTATCCGGGCACGATCAAAATCGACGTCAGGATCACGCAATGTCCTGAAGTTGCCAGCGAGTTCCGTCAAAGATCCCCCACTCTGCGACAGCAGAGGGACATCCAAAATCGAATTAACCGATTCAACACCTGGAATTTCAGTTAGCTCTGATGCGAGCGACTCCATCTGATCTAAAGTGGCACGATTAAATAAAGGCGCATCGGGCACAATTGCGACCACCAAAAAGTTTTTTGATCCATATCGATCAGAAAGTTCTCGATAGGCCTTGAGGTCCTGATCATCATCCAGCAGAAGCGAATCAGCTGACGCGTCCAATCTAAAATCTTGGGCGTGCCACGCAAAGCAACCCAAAATCACGAGCAAGAAAATAAGCAGCGGCCACGGATTTAAGAGCACCCACTTTTTATATTGTTCAATAAAAATATTCATACGCCACCCATAAGATCGGCCAGGATTCGAGCTTGAGACGCGTGATGATAAGCGGAATCTTGATGATTGAAAATCAACGCGCACTTCTCGAAGTTAAGACGTTTCATATTTTCAAGATTCTCACGGATCAGAAGCAACTGTCCTCGGGAAGAGTACACGATCGCAAAGGGATTTGGCTTCATTTCTGGTAGTTGATCATCAATACCACTTCGACCGTATTTTTTAGACCCATGATCACGCCCGGATGTATCGACGCAGACAATCGCGCGGGAGAGACCGTTTTGAACATTTTCATACTCGTCATGTTTTATCAGTTTAGCTCTCGTGCTCTTACAAATCACAGCATCTAACTGTCCTTCAAAGTGATTTTCAAACATCCGAAACTTGCAGCTCAGTTCGTTTGATCGATTTTGGAGAAAAAATTTAGGGTCAATTTCCAAAATGAATCGAAAATCAGGATCGGTATCTTCAACCCACTGATCGATCGTATCCACGCTGAGGTTGAGCACCTCTTCGGACGGCACCACTACGGTTCGAAAATGATTGGAGTACCAGGAAAGTTTCCATTCTTCGGGAAGATCCGGATCGTAAAAGCTCCCATTCCATCTCGGATTCAGCCAACCATAAGTTCCTATTTGAATCGTCATTGGCAACGGGTATGAAAAACGGGAATTAACCTTTATGTTAGGGCGCTTTCCTTTAGAATAACCGGAAACCGTTTACATTTTGTAAGCGTTTAATTGCGTTATCTCAATACTGAAAAATGACAGAGAGTTCTTTCATTTCTGATGCCCGGCGCGTAATCGAATGTGAACGCGAGGCCCTTGACACAATAAGCCGCCGCCTCGATTCGGATTTCTCACGGGCCTGTGACGCTATTATCTCCTGCACAGGTCGAATCGTCGTCACCGGCACAGGAAAATCGGGTCAAATCGGAAGCAAAATCGCTTCAACGCTTGCGAGCACAGGCACGCCCTCCTTTTTTGTACATTCAGGAGAAGCCAGTCACGGTGATCTTGGCATGATCACGCCAGATGATATCGTCATCGCGATTTCGAACTCGGGCGAGACATCAGAGATTCAAACGATCGTACCCATCATTAAGCGAATGGAAGTGACGCTAATCGCAATGACTGGAAGTTTAAACTCAACGCTCGCACGCGCATCTACGTTTACCTTGAACATTGGTGTCGATCGTGAAGCCTGTCCTCATAATCTAGCGCCCACGGCAAGCACGACGGCCACATTGGCACTGGGCGACGCACTCGCTGTTTCGGTTTTGAAAGCACGAAACTTTAAGAAAGAAGATTTTGCGCGCTCACACCCGGGTGGAACATTGGGCAAACGTCTTCTGATCTATGTCGAAGATATCATGCACACAGATGACGACCTCCCAACTGTCTCACTAGAGGCGACCCTCGTTGACGCTATCGCAGAGATGTCCCTAAAGCGGCTCGGAATGGTTGGCGTCATTGATGCGGAAGGGTTGCTCGTTGGAATGTTCACCGATGGCGATCTCAGGCGCACGCTATCTCAAAACATAAACGTACATGAAAGCTATATCAAAGCCGTCATGACTTCTTCTCCTCACAACATATCAGGGAACATTCTCGCCGTCGAGGCACTCGAGATGATGCAACTTCACTCGATTAATGGTCTTTTCGTGGTAGATAGTAATGGACGGCCCATTGGCGCTTTAAATGCTCTCGATCTGATTCGAGCACGCATCCTCTGAGACTAAAATGAAGCAGTACCTCGATCGGGCGATTCTAGTTGCCGTACTCTGCGTCATGGCAGCACTGGGAATCTGGATGCAGATTAGTCTTTTGGAGCCCGTAACGACAGAAACCGTATCTGGGCCGGGACGCGAACCTGACTATTACATCCAAAATTTCACCGCAACCGGACGGGACGAAGTGGGTGTTATTTATGTCCTCAAAGCAGAGAGACTGGTGCACTTTCCCGACGACAATACATCGCTGCTTGATAAACCTAAACTGATTCAATATGAAAAAGGTCGGCCCTCCCGGCGTACAACGAGTGAATCGGGCTGGATGTCAGGAGACGGTAATGAGATCTTGCTAACGGGCGATGTAGAAGTCGAGCAATTCCGCAGCAACGACGACCCTGGCAACATAACACGCACTCAACGACTTTTAGTTCATTTGGATCGAGACAGTTAGCACATCAACCCAGGTTGATTTTTGTTAAAATTTAGACATGGCCTACGCACCCTTTCTAAGTTTTGTAATTTTGCTGCTCTCAACCCTGAGCGCATACGCGCTTGAGTCTGACCGGAATCAAAGTGTTTTGGTAGAGGCTGACGAAGTAGAGATTGACTTTACCAACGGTAAGCGCATCTATACTGGCAACGTTTCAGTCCGCCAAGGCACCATTCGGATCATTGCAGATCAAATCGAACTTTTTTACGATGGAGAACAGCTCGATCACGGCGTCGCGACTGGAAATCCTGCAGTGTTCCGCCAACGGCCGGATGGAAAAGAACATGATGTCGTGGGTACAGGCCAAACGATCGAGCTGGATGAAGTCAATAACATAGTCACCTTCATTACGAGAGCTCAGCTTCGACAAGATCGAGATGCAATTGAAGGCGAGAAAATCGTCTACGACATGGGACGAGACCGAATGATCGTCAGAGGTGGAGACGAGGCGCCGACCCGCACAACCCGCGCGGGAGAGGATGCCACGACCGTCCTTAAAGCAAAAGATAATGAACGCCCGCGAATGGTTCTTCAGCCTGAATCATCCCAGTCCCAGAATAGTGCGACCCGTACTGACTCGCCCGATGTTGCCACCCGCAACGATACCCAGATCGCTTTCATTGGAAATAACGGCGCCCCGGTTTTTTCCAAACGCAGTGTGACGAGTACATCGCTTGGCACTCTCCCAAAAGGGACTGCGGCCCGCGTATTGAGATCAACTGACGGCTGGGCAGAAATTAATTCGTCCAGAGCGGTTCAGGTATGGGTTTATGGCAAATTTGTCTCAACGATCTCAGGCATTGGCGTTGCTACTGGATCCAACGTCAGAATTCGATCCACGCCTTCAACGGGTGAGGAATCGGTCATTCTTGGAGAGTTGAACACGGGGCAGCAGGTACGGGTGCTGGCAACTAAAGGAAGTTGGAAAAAAATCGAAGCGCCCGAGTCGATTAAAGTTTGGACTCCCTCCAGCCGACTTGAATTATCAAATGATATGGAGCGCTGGAACAAAGATTGGCAAGCGCAAACTCAATCGTCTTCTAACTAATCGTGCAGATAATGCACTTACTTCTTCTATAAAACGGTCATGAGCTCACTTGCCACAAGAGGCCTTGTTAAGCGCTTTGGGCGAACCACAGTCGTGGATAATGTGGATGTTACCGTCAGCGGTGGTGAAATCGTGGGTCTGCTGGGACCCAACGGTGCGGGCAAGACAACTTGCTTTTACATGATTTGCGGTCTGATACGACGGGATAATGGGCGCATTGTTCTTGATGGTAATGACATCAGCGATCTGCCCATGCATGAGCGAGCACGCAGAGGCATCGGTTATCTGCCACAAGAAGCTTCCATTTTCCAACGTCTCACCGTAAAAGAAAATATCTTAGCCGTCCTCGAGGCTTTGCCGGGACTTGATCAAAATGGTCGACAGGCCCGAGCCACGGAAATGATGGAGACTTTCGGCATTTCTCATAAATCGAAAGATTATGGTTACAGTCTTTCCGGGGGGGAGCGGCGGCGGGTTGAGATTGCGCGAGCGGTTTCCCTGAAACCTTCCTTTATGTTGCTTGATGAACCCTTTGCGGGTATCGATCCCATTTCAATCATTGATATCCAGAAGTTGATA
>JABHUE010000162.1 GCA_018672825.1 Pseudomonadota bacterium
CATCAGGAGCCACTTGGATTCCCTGGCGAATTAGTCGACAACTGGCAGGATGTTGCACTCGAAAAAATGGGTGATTTGCTGGGTCGCTACCGCTCGTTACAGGTGTTCATGGATTCCTGTGTGAAGTGTGGGGCATGTACTGATAAGTGTCATTATTATTTGGGCACGGGTGATCCCAAGAATATGCCAGTTGCTCGTCAGGATCTGATGCGAAAAGTCTATCGTCGTTATTTTACGCTCGCAGGCAAATGGTTCCCCAAACTGGTCGGTGCGGTAGAACTCACCGAAGAGGTTATCAACGATTGGTATAGCTACTATCACCAGTGTTCAGAATGTCGTCGTTGCTCAGTTTACTGTCCCTATGGTATCGATACCGCTGAGATCACGATGGCGGGACGTGAGATTCTTGCCACTATTGGAGTGGGTCAGAAATATTCCAACGAGATCATTGGCAAGGTTCACAAGATCGGAAACAATCTTGGCCTTCCAGAGCCTGCTCTGGCGGATACGCTTGAAGGCCTTGAAGAAGAAGTTGAAGAAGATATTAACGTCCCCGTTAAGTTTCCGCTTGACCAGAAAGGCGCCGACGTTTTGCTTGTCACGCCTTCGGCAGATTTTTTTGCTGAACCCCATGTGGATGGATTGATCGGCTACGCAAAAGTTTTTCATCAGGCAGGGATAAGCTGGACGCTCAGTTCCTATGCTTCTGAAGCGGCTAATTTTGGGATTTTCATCGGCAACTACGAAAACATGCAAAAAGTTGCCGAGCGGATTCGGCAGGCGGCGCTCGATCTTGGTGTCAAACGAATTGTGGTCGGGGAGTGTGGACACGCCTGGCGGGTGGCTTACAGCTTCTGGAATACGCTCATTGGGCCTTTCGATTTTTTAGATCCTGCCTACCCTGTTCCACAGCATATTTGTGAATTCACTAATGACCTTCTTGCAAGTGGGGGTTTAAAGATCGATCCTGAGGCCAACGACGATAAAGTTGTTACTTTTCATGACTCTTGTAATGTGTCTAGGGGCTCTCGTCTTGGCTCAACGCCAGGAGGCCAGTTTGTGATTCCTCGAAATCTGATTCGATCAGCATGTAATCATTTTGTAGACATGGCACCCGATACGATTCACGAACACACGTTTTGCTGCGGCGGCGGCGGGGGCTTATTAACGGATGATTTGATCGAGCTTCGCGTTAAGGGCGCGTTACCGCGAGCGCAATCGCTCCAACAGGTGATTGAGTCTCATGGCGTAACACATATGGCGGCGATCTGTGCCATTTGTAAAAGCCAGTTCTCGAAAGTCTTGCCTCATTACGGAATGGGGATGGACATGATTATTAGTGTTCACCAGTTGGTTGGTGATGCTCTGGTATTTGACAGTGACCATTAAGCAAGCCGCGACAAACGGCTGATATACAAAGGAGAGGAATGGCGATGGCAGCCTCCGAAGAACAAGCGCAGAAACTGACCTTCCGAAAATACGAAGAGGGAGATAGTCAGTGGCAGGACTTTAAAAAACAAATATTTAACGAGGACAACTCACATAAGTGTCCGACTTACGTTCACAGAACCCCTCCATGCCAGGGCAGTTGCCCGTCGGGAGAAGATATTCGCGGCTGGTTACAAATTGTCCGTGGCATGGAGCACCCACCTGAGGGAATGACATGGCAGGAGTATGCTTTTCGGCGAGCGACTGACGCAAATCCTTTCCCGGCGATGATGGGCCGAGTCTGCCCTGCGCCCTGCGAGAGCGGCTGTAACCGCAATAACGTCGATGACTTTGTGGGCATCAACTCTGTTGAGCAATTTATTGGTGATACCGCATTTACGGAGGGGTTTCAGTTTGAGGCAGCGCCTAACGTTTGTGATAAACGTGTGGCAATCGTTGGAGGGGGGCCAGCTGGACTTGCGGGCGCTTATCAGCTTCGCCGATTGGGTTACGCATCAACTATTCTTGAATCGCAGGAAAAACTGGGCGGTATGTTTCGCTACGGTATTCCCGGATATCGTACGCCACGGGAGCGATTGGATCGAGAGATTGATCGAATTTTAGAGCTAGGCGATATCGAAGTCCGTTTTGGAGTCCGGGTCGGCACGGATGTGTCTATTGCTGAACTCGAGTCTGAATTCGATGCGATTCTTTGGGCCGTTGGGTGCCAGAGCGGCCGTGATTTACCGATTGAGGGTTGGGAAGAGACCCCAAACTGTGTCTCGGGTGTTTCGTTCCTCGACGCGTTCAATAAAGGCTCGATGAAAGTAACCGCGGAGCGCGTTGTTTGTATTGGAGGTGGTGATACCTCTATTGACGTCGTGTCAGTAGCACGTCGGTTAGGAAAGATTGAAAAAATTAGCGATAAAGACAGGCCGGAAGAGGTGATTGGTGGCTACGCGGCTCACGACTCTGCAATGGTTGCGGCTCGACAGGGTGCACAGGTCACGCTTACCGCGCTATTTGAGCGTCCGGAGATGACAGCAACCGAAGAAGAAGTCGATGATGCGTTGACTGAGGGTGTGACGATTATTAATGGTGTCCTGCCGATTGGTCTTGTTCGCAACGAGAGTGGCCGAGCGACAGCGCTTCGTCTTGCGAAGTGTCAATTTAGTGATAAAGGAGTACCGACGCCGGTGGAGGGCACTGAGTTTGAGGTGGAAGCGGATTTAATTGTTTCAGCGATCGGGCAGGCGGGCGACCTTTCAGGCATTGAGGAGATGGGGAACGAGCGTCAGCTCATTGATGCGGATCATTTTTTCCAGGTCCCTGACCGAGAGGGCCATTTTGTGGCCGGAGACATTGTTCGACCCCATCTGTTGACGACTGCGATCGGCCAGGCAGCGATTGCAGCGAAGAGTGTGGATCACTATTTAAAAGATGAAGAGCCGGGTCGACGACCGAAAGTAGATGTCCATCATTTTGATTTGCTGGCCAAACTTAATGAGCAGTCGCTTGCGCCCGTAGAGTATGATCATAGCGAAACTTGGGGTACCGCAGAGGCGGATTTTGCAGTCCATAACTACGAAGACCGGTCTGCTCATGAGATTATCCCGTCTGACGGTTTATTCCTCGGGCATTTTGAAGAGACGCCGCGTAATATGCGGGCAACGACTGTACCGAGCTCAGAAGAAGTGCTGGGTCACTTTGAGGAGCGACATCACGGCTTAAATGATGATGCAGCTAAATCCGAGGCTGAGCGATGTATGAGTTGCGGCCTTTGCTTTGAGTGCGACAATTGTATTATTTTTTGCCCTCAGGATGCCGTTTTCAAGGTCTCAAAAGATCAGTATACGACCGGTCGATATGTTGATACCGACTACTCTAAATGTATCGGATGTCATATTTGTGCCGATGTTTGCCCGTCGGGTTATATTGACATGGGTATGGGTGAATAGGTCTAGAGCGATTGATGCGCCCGAAAGTGATTAATCTTGAGCGTAATTCAATTGCGGGTTTAATCGCGCTCTGTTTGACTCTTTTATTGAGTACCGGCGACGCCGTTGCAGATGTTGTCACGCCGGAAGTGCCGATGGGGCGTGGTGCGCAGTGCGTTGAACCGATAGAGATTATGCGTCGGGACCATTTTGAATTTATCAAGCATCAGCGCGACCAAACCGTTTATCATGGGATTCGTGGGTCTAAGCATAGTTTGGCGGGTTGTATTGACTGCCATGCGTCAAAAGGCACAGAAGGAGAATTCTTACCGATTAATGCTGAGGGACAGTTCTGTCAAACCTGTCATACCTATGCCGCGGTGAAAATTGATTGCTTTACCTGTCATGCTACGGTCCCAGATTAGAAAGTAGGACAATTGCCATCATGTCGTGTAAACCGATGAAAAAAGACGAAAGCGTCCCACTCGCTCAACACCGTCGAACTTTTTTTACCCAGGCCGCGGCCGGGGTTTCGTTGATGGCGCTTGCCCCGGGCGTGCGTCTCGTCGAACTCGCAATGGCGAACAGTGAGGATAGTCTTCCGAGCAATGATAAGCGTTGGGGTCTTTTGGTCGACACGGCTAAATGTGAAAGTGGATGTGATGAGTGTGTATCCGCTTGCAATAGTGAGCATGGTCTTTCTGGTCATGGTCGTCCCGAGACTGATGCACAGTGGATCCGAAAAGTTGATCTAAAAGATGAGCAGACGGGTCACGAATTGTCTATCCCCATTCTTTGCCAACACTGTGAGGATCCACCTTGTGTGGATGTCTGCCCAACGGGCGCATCCTTTCGTCGAGCAGACGGGATTGTCTTGGTTGATAAGCATATCTGTATTGGTTGCCGCTACTGCATGATGGCGTGTCCTTTTCAGGCTCGATCATTTATCCATGAAGATTTGACCGGCCAAAAAACGCATTCACCGCGCGGTAAAGGCATAGTCGAGAGTTGTACGCTGTGTGTGCACCGGATTGACGAGGATCAAGAGCCGGCTTGCGTTGAGGCTTGTCGTGAGGCGGGTCATGACGCCTTGGTATTTGGTGATCTCGAAGATGCGGCGGGGCCTCTGGCTTCGTTGAGTCGTAAAACAGCGACTCGGGAGTTGCGTCCTGATCTAAAACTTAATACGGGCGTGCGTTACACGAGCTTTTGACTGTAATTTCATGAGGGCGCCTACCTTTCAACATATGCCATCCTCGACCCCGTTTTGGTGGGTCGCGGCGATCGCTACTGCGTTTGTAGTGGTGGGTCTTGTGTCTGCTCATCATATGGAGAGCGCCGGCCACTGGGTGACCGGGATGAATAATCGCGTGGTGTGGGGAGTCCCTCATGTTTTCGCGGTTTTTTTAATTGTGTCGGCATCTGGGGCGTTAAACGCGGCGTCAATTGCGTCCGTCTTCGGCAGGGAAACCTATAAACCTTTATCACGCTTGTCTGCTTTGATGGCCATTACCTTATTGGCAGGCGGCCTCACAGTGCTGGTGCTCGACCTGGGTCGGCCTGATCGGTTGATTGTGGCGATGACGCATTACAACTTCAGGTCTATTTTTGCCTGGAATATTTTTCTCTATACCGGATTTATCGCCTTGGTGGTTGTGTATCTCTGGATGATGTTTGAGCCCCGGATGAATCGTTTTGTTGGTAGGGTAGGGACTACCGCATTTGCCTGGCGTTTGATTCTCACAACCGGTACAGGTTCTATTTTTGCTTTTTTAGCGGCGCGTGAAGCGTTCGATAGTGCAGTCCTTGCGCCCATGTTTATCGCAATGTCTCTATCGTTTGGAACGGCCCTGACCTTAATTTTTAGCGCCCTGATTTTTAGCATTAGAGGAGATGGTCTTCCGACCGCATTGATGTTAAATCTGCGCCGATTACTTGGATATTTTGTTGTCGCCGTTGCTTTTTTTGTGATGGTTGATCATCTGACCCGTCTCTACGGGGCGGAACATCATTCCATGGAGCGCTTTATCCTTCTCGAAGGAGGGATCTATCCAATGTTGTTCTGGATAGGTCAAATTCTTCTAGGCACCATATTGCCAGTCGTAATGCTCCTGCAGCGCCGATGCAACACGTTGGCACCTACCCTTGTGGCGGCTTCGTTGGTACTCGTGGGCGCTTTTTGCCAGTTATATGTTTTGATCATTGGCGGACAGGCATTTCCAATTGATATCGTGCCCGGATTTTCAGAAACAAGTGGTTTTTTTGATGGCGTTATTGCCGAATATCAGCCGTCTTTGGCCGAGTTTGGGTTAGGTATGGGTGGCGTGGGGTTAGCGTTACTGACGTATCTGATTGGAACGCGGGTCCTGGCCTTTTTGCCGACCACTGGTTTTGATAGCGGCCCGTCCTCCTAAGCGATCCGTTTAATCGTTGAGCCTCAATATTGGTTCGTCGCGCTTTTTACAGTGAAACAATTTTATATCTCAGCTGCTCACAAGTCTTCGGGAAAGACGGTTGTGAGCATCGGGATTTCCCGGGCATTAAGGCGGCGCGGCATGCGGGTTGCCACTTTCAAAAAAGGGCCCGATTATATTGATCCTAAATGGCTGCATCACGCGAGTGACCGCGAGTGTTGGAATCTTGATTTTTTTACAATGGGCCATGAAGAAATAAAGACGTGTTTTGATTCGCATCGTCGTAATACCGACGTCACGATTATTGAAGGAAATAAAGGTCTTTATGACGGCCTGGATGTTGAAGGTTCAGATAGCAATGCCGCGTTAGTTTCAAAATTAAATGTACCGGTGGTTTTGGTGATTGATGTGGTGGGTATCACGCGAGGGATCGCGCCTCTGTTAAAGGGCTATGTTAGTTTTGATCCGGATGTGAAGATTGTGGGCGTAATTTTGAATCGTGTTGCCAGCCCTCGCCAGGAAAGCAAGCTCAGGGCTGCAATTAAGAGATACACAAGCCTGCCGGTGATTGGCGCAATCGGTCGTGATCCGGTTCTCAGTATTGATGAGCGACATCTTGGTCTGGTTCCCGAAAATGAGGAATCTGAGGCAACCGTTAAAATAGATCAAATCAGTGATGTGATCGAGAAGTCGGTCGACCTTGATCAGTTGCTTGAATTGACATCAACTGAGATCGGCCAAGATGTTAATCCTGTCTCGAAAGGCAAGAGTGACGATCTGACCGTAGGACGGTTCATTGCTCGTCCCCTCAAAATTGGGATCGCACGCGATCGGGCATTTGGTTTTTACTACCCTGATGACCTCGCTGCGTTTGAAAGTGCGGGGGCAGAGCTCGTCCCGTTCGATACACTCTCTGATCAGTGCTTGCCGGACGTTGACGGGCTTTTTATTGGCGGTGGATTTCCCGAGTGTTTTATCGAGGCCTTAGCTGCAAATAAGACAATGCGCTCCGAGATAAAGATGTTTATTGAGTCTGGGGGTCCTGCATACGCTGAGTGTGGCGGGCTTATGTACTTGAGTTGCTCGATTAGTTGGCGTGATCAGAGCGGGCCTATGG
>JABHUE010000072.1 GCA_018672825.1 Pseudomonadota bacterium
TTTTCATCTGTTGACAATATTCAAAACGAGCCAGGCGAGCCGATCGCCTACCTTAATCAAAATTGGATTGATCTTGAGGCGCCACACGGCCATCACAAAAAGACGCCCGCACCGGTTATTTCAAAGAAGTCCCAGCATAAAGCTGAGTGGCGCGCGGCTTATCTCAGAGCTTACCCCCTGCAGGGTAGAACAGTTCCACCCAAACGATCCGAGATTGCGAATATGCCGTCGCAGACTTACGACAATGTTTGGATGCCTGCGCCCGAGAAGGTTGATCACAGAAATTTTGTAACGTCAGACCAATGCCTCGGCTGTCATGATGCAGGCTCGACGGGGCTGCAGTTTGATATGACTGCGTTAGATGCCGAATCCGGAAAACTGCTGAATCTCTCTCCATACGCTACCTGGCGGACCTCTCCAATGGGGCTCGCCGGGCGCGATCCCATTTTTTTCTCTCAATTGGCGAGCGAAACCCAAACATTTCATAAAGAGTCAGCAGAGACTGTAGAGACGGTCTGCCTCGGCTGTCATGCGGCTTTAGGTCAACGACAGTCGCAGATTGATCATTATGCGCAGTCGGGAGATTGTGGTTCATTTCCGAGAGAAGCCTTAAACCAAGTGGGCCTAGGCCTCGCTGAGGGTGTTGATGTTGCCGCTTTTGCAGCGCTCGGCCGGGACGGCATTTCCTGCATGACTTGCCATCAGATGGCCGTTGGCAAAGCGGCGAGTGAGGCGGCTGCCAAACTTGATGACAATACCTGCGCAAAGCAGCGACAAGACACGCTCAATCCCCATGCCACGGGGTTTGCGAGAACCTTTACGGGCTCTTTTTTGATGGCGGATGAAAAAGTGATTTATGGTCCGCACAAAAATCTTAAAAAAACGCCTATGAAAAATGCACTGGGGTTAAACCCAACGACCAGTAGCGGCATATCGTCCTCAGAAATGTGCGGCACATGTCATACGGTTCATCTTCCGGTGCTGCACCGGGGGGAGACGGTGGCCCATATTTATGAGCAAACGACATTTGCTGAGTGGGCGTTTAGCGATTTTCGGGATGGTGTATCTCTTTACTCGGACAGTTTGCCCAGTGGTCAGGGCTCAAAGTGGGTCAGCTGCGCCGGTTGTCATATGCGCGACAAGCGCTTGACCGAAAGCAAAGTGGCAAGCATTCAGGAGGTGAGCAATTTTCCGGCGGCCAGTTTCATGGGCAGCGCTGAAAACCTCGATTTGGAGAGACGAAAAGATTACGCCCCGCACACGTTAGTGGGTCTTAATGCATTTTTGGTGAGCATGGCGCGACAGTTTCCAGAATTACTGGGTTTGAGGTCTCAGGATCCGATGATGGTTGCCAAAGGGTTAGACCCTGCTGCGGCAACCGAGCGATTTATTTATGAAACCGCGATGAATGACACTGCTGATATCTCGATTGGCGCTATTCACCAAAGCAATAAAGCCTTAAGCGTTGATGTCCGGGTCAATAATAAAGTGGGACACAAATTCCCTTCTGGCGTGGGTTTTCGTCGTGCGTTTATTACCTTTGAGGTTCTTGACTCAAACGGTGCCGTGCTCTGGGCATCCGGACGTACAGATAGTATTGGCCGCCTTGTGGGGCCAGACGATAACCCCATAGCGGGCGAAGTCTGGTGGGGCCCGAATTGCACCGTCCCGCCTGATAGATTGAAGCGCCCTCATCAGCCACATTTTAAGCAGATCTCTAAGGAGCATCAGGCGCAGATTTATCAATCGCTCTCAGCGGCGCCGCCTAATCGAGATACCGTAAGTTGCGGCGACGATGCAAAGCCCGAGGGCTCTCTCACCACAAGCTTTTTATCGATTTGTAGTGAGGTAAAAGATAATCGATTACTGCCTGATGGCTACTTGTCACTGGCTGAGCGAACCGCAATCTCGACTGCGCTTGGCGCCGATGCCCGCTTGGCAGAAAGCGCGGGATCCGTGGCTGTTGATGATGATCCTGATTACGCTGGTGGTGGTCCAGGTGGGGATTCATTGATTTACGAGGTGCCAATTGATCAGATCAAAGGCGTGCCGGAGTCGGTGCGCGCAAGACTTTATTATCAGTCGATTCCGCCGTTTTATTTGCAGGACCGATACTGCACGGCTGAAGGGCAGGATACCGATCGACTGTACTGGCTCGCTGAAAATCTCGATCTTTCAGGCACGCCAGCTGAAGGCTGGAAGCTGCTGGTTGCCGATACAAAGCCCGTTTCCATAAAGTAGTGATAGAAAAAACTCAGACGCGTGAGCCAATGGAATAGCAAGGCAGTTAAAAACCATGAAAACGCTTAAGCGATACTCCCTTGGTAAAGACGGCCTACCCACCGCGGCTGCAATCAATGCCTATGAGCGCGATGGCGTTGTTTGTATTCAAAATGCGTTTGATCCCCAGTGGGTGGCTCATGGCCGTCGCGCCGTGGCTGCAGCCATCAGTACCGCGGCTAAAAGCGAACTTCGAGAGGATCATGCTGTTAAAGACGGCAAAAGCCTTTTCTTTTTTGATACTTTTTTGTGGCGTCGGTTGCCTTCATTCAGGAAATTAACGTTTGAATCGCCCGCGGCTCGCCTTGCAAAAAAAGTGATGCGTTCAAAAGAGCTTTTACTTTACTTTGATATGGCGATTGTGAAGGAGCCGGGTACGCCTGCGGAAACACCCTGGCATTACGATGAAGCGTATTGGCCGGTCTCGGGAACCCAGGTCTGCAATGTCTGGATGGCGTTAGATGATGTGCCGGAAGAGGCTGCGCTTCGGTTTGCGCTGGGCTCGCATAAGCTTCAAGAGAACTTTAAAGGTATTGATTTTTTTACGAACAAAGGAATGCGGGACCAGAAAGATCCGAGCCCGCCGAATTGGGATACTGAGTCTAACGGGCTCGAGGTTGCGATTGCCCCCATGAAAGCCGGTGACTGTGCCATTTTGAACTTTCGTACTCATCATAGTGCGCCCGGGAATCCACAAAAAAACCGACGTCGTCGAGTTATTTGTACGCATTGGTTTGGCGATGACGCACGATATGTCGATAAAAAATGGGAGTGCAATCCCAACGAGCGGGGCGAAGAATTAGTCGATCGCGGTCGACTCGAGTGTTCGGTTTTTCCGCGAGTTTTTTAGATCAGACTTGAGAACTTGATTGAGATAAGTAGATCTTTGATCGTTAAGTAACCGGTTTAGATAAAGCTAGATAAAAAAAGTGGTGACACGCTCAATGGTCCAATAGGCGGCCACACCACCAATCATGTATCCCGCTAATAGATTTCCGGTTTGACCCATTATCGCTTCAGGAAAGGCTCTTAATGAGTGCAGTTTTTGAATGAGGTACGCAATGACCAACAGGCAAGCGACAAAAATTAATTGACCGGATTCAATCCCCAAATTGAAGGCAAGCAGTGCAAGCGGAATCTCATTTTGAGGAAGTCCGATTTTTTGTAAAGCGCTCGCGAAGCCGAGTCCGTGCAGGAGACCAAACGCAAAAGCCACAAGCCATGGAGAGCGCTGCATCAGGGTTTGTTGGGCGTTATTTTTTGTCACAATTTCAACAGCCAAGAAAACAATCGAAAGCGCAATCACTGCTTCGACTGGAGGCGTAGGCACCGATAGCCAGCCTAACGCAGCTAACGCTAGAGTAATACTATGGGACACCGTAAATGCCGTAATTGCCCAAATTAAGTTCCGGCGATTAGGCACGAGCAAGAACAATGCAAAAACAAATAAAAGATGATCGATCCCGCCTAAAATATGATCGAATCCAAGTGCGATATAGCTCGTCAGGATTGTCCAGGCCGTTTGCACCGGTGGTAAACGAGCAGACGGATAACTGGGTGTCAGTCGCAGGCTTACGGCCGCTTGCCCGGACCCTGGAATAAAGCGAACCAGAACATCGGTCGCCGTACGGTTTAAACCCTCGATAAAGACTTCACCGTCCCAGATTTTTTTTGTGCAGTTTGCAATCCAGCCGCTGACATAGGCTCGACCGTCAAACCGGGAGCTGGGCGCTCGACGCGGGGTGCAGCTTTCCGGCAGAACGGCGTCAATTTCCATTGCCTTTCCATTGACCTGCGGCTTACGCCAGGCCACTTGCCACTGCTCATTTTCGATCGGGATGATTTCAAGATATCCGGGTTCCAGGGCGTGTCCATAGCAGGACGAAGCCAGTAAAAACCCGATGAAACCGGCAAAAACACTCGCGATAACTTTTTTCACTGCGAAAGTATTAAGGATAAGTCAGGTGTTTCAATGTGATATTGACTGCGAAGCTGTGCGAGTCGATCAAGCCTGAGTTCATTTGCTTTATCGCGCCGCCATTCCTGTTCGATACGCCCACGCACAGTTTCAAAGGCCGGCACAGACCCCGGAACGAGGGAATCAAGGCGTACAAGATGGGCCCCATATCCAGATCTAACAGGGCCACTCCATGTGCCGGGCTCTAGTGCTACGATCTGCTCAAACACACCTGTCCCAAATGAACTATCAACGACTTGCTTGGTTAGTGGTGACACCATTGCAGGCAACAATGTTCTTGCGCCGAGAAGATTAAAGTCATCACCGTTTGCCAGCTTTTTTAGAATGTCCGGCATAGATTCGGTTGCGGGTTCCGGTAAAAGAATTTGCGAGAATCCTGCTCGCGAAGCGCTACGATAGCGTTCCGGGTTATCTTTGAAATAAGCCTCTAGCATGGCATCGTCTACGAAGGACGCCTCGGCTCCCGCTTCAGTTAGAAACTCCATTTTTTGACTTAAGCGTTTTCGGACGATGCTGTCGCCTTGATCCAATCCCAACGCCAAAGCCTCACGAACATAAATTTCCTGTCGCACAAAAGCGTCAACGAGGGTCTCTAGTTCCGGCTGGGATGGGGGTCGGTTACGCATGGACCTGAATTGGGAGGCAAGCCACTGGGCATCCTGTACGGATACGATAATGCTGGGGCGATTAGGAGTCTGAGGCGTATCGTCTACAAAAGAGTACAGGGCAAATAGCCCGGCCCCGATGATAAAAAAGTGCAGCAGCGGTTGCCGCAAGAAAGAGACAGCCATGGTAGGGGATTTCCACAATCAGATCTAAAGAAAGACGTCACTTTAGAGATAAATAGACCGAAACTAAAGCATCTTTACATAAGCATCGATTTATAAATGTTTGAGCGGGGCAACATCCGTCACCCCGCTCAAACTCATTAACTTGATGGTGAATACCAGATCGGTGATGTGTACGCACGTTCCTGATGGATTAGCTCGGCCCCTTCAGGAACTTCAGCGCCTAAGCGAAGCTGGTCATACAGCACCCAGCGTGGCGTCGGGATTTCAATCACCCGCACATAGTAAAACGCACTCAAGTTCGCATCAAAGTCAGGATCTGTCCAAACGGATAGCAGTTCAGATGCGCCAATTGTGTTGGTCCAGTTGGCGGCTTCGATATCCACGGTATTGCCCACGGGCCCCACTTTTCCATTTGAATCGGGTTCACGATCGCCAGACCAGGCAACGTCATAGACTTTTTCTTGGGTCTCACCGTTGGCATCCAGCCAACCTTTCACGATTTGAATACGGTCCAGGTTTGCACCGATTGGATCACGCAAGGCATAAGCCATAAATGTGGGCGCCTTGCCAGTCGGAGCGCTCGACATGTCACCTCCCATGGGCACGCCTTTTTCATATCCAACAAATGCAAGCTGACGGCTGCGAAGGTCGTTCTCGTTAAAGTTCCAGCCACCAAAGAATCGTACGGTCATACGTGAACCTGTGGTCGCGTACGTCTCTTTACGCTCCATTGCATCAAAAAGCGCTTCGCGCGTATTTTCCGTCGCCCAGATTGCCTGGTAACCCGAAGCCAAGAGTGCATCGCCTTCGAAGGCTGCAAGCTCTGTCTTCACGAACGGATGTGAGACACGAGTTTTGGATGGCTCCACGCTAGTCGACTTACTAAAGTAGTTTTCTTCTTCTGCAGTCGTCAATGACGTGTGGGTATCGGTACCGCCCACCATGCCGAACTTATAGGGGTTGGTGCCGAATTTCTTTTCAAGCAGAAGTCCGTTTTTCAGGGCTTCTCGAGCATATTCCCGCTGCAACATGTCTGGCGTTTTAAGCTGGGTGAGATCGAGATTGCCGACATCCCAAGTGCCATAGTCAGCGAACTCGTCGTCAGGTGACAGCAACGGATGCGCTTCACCGTCGCCTTTCATCTGTGTGGCTTCGTAAAGCGGCTCCCACTTCGCTCTGAGCTCCACATAGTTTTTGTCGACAGTCCCACCGGCATAAGTCCCTTCCATCGGGAACATCCAGCCATTTGAGAGATTGCCGTTGTGGGAGATGGCGATCGCCTGACCCCCTGTGTTTTCTTCGTAATCTTCAAGCCACTGATATAAATCCAGCGGGTTTGTTGTTCCTACTGGTGCCTGGGTGGTCAGTGGGGTCACTTGTTTGCCGCGAATGCCGCTGTCACGCAAAATGACATTACGGTGCAGGTTCATTCCTTTTGGGACTGACGTCCATTCAAACCCGATGAACGCTGAAAATCGATGAGGCTCGTTGTAGTAATCGGCAAAATCAACCGTTTTTTCCCAAACGCTGTTGTAAATAGGGGAGCCTGGGCTGTAGTCCTCCAGCATTTGCTTTGGAATGGTTCCTTGTGAAAAAGCGCCGATCAAATCGAACGCCGCTTCACCCGCCGCCGCTCCTCCTTTTGCAAACCCATCGGCCCATTGCTTACCCTTTGGATCCCCCACAATGTTTGGCGCTCCATTTTGGATATCGGTCGCGATTCCCATCAGGTCAGAGTGATCGGTCACCACCAGCCAATCCAGCGGCCGGCTCAGCTTAAGAGGTTGACCTGTCGATGACATGACCTGTTCGCCGCGTGCCAGACGCAGAGCGGTATCGGGACCCGTTGTATTTCCAAACAAACCGGCGTCGAGAGAATAGCCTGTGTGAACATGCGCCTCACCCCAGTAGACATTGTTGGGGAACGATCTTTTGGCATAAGGCGAGTAGGCTTTGCCCGGATAGATATTCTTCAGAATCTCCATCGAGGGTACACCTGAATCCTGCGCGGATGCGAAGGTTCCGGATCCCATCACAGTCAGACCCGCAACAGCCGATCGAATGATGGCGTTATTAAAAACTGTTTTAAACATGGACTCCCCCTTTTTTTGGTCACTAACAAGACGTCTGAACGCGTTAAAATTCAGAGACGGTTAAAAATGGCTTGAGCCCAAAAATTCTAACCTGACATATGTTTAGATACAAGGTTCTCACCAAGCAGTTTGTGGCACGGCTTTGGGCTAAGGCGATAGGAAGTGAGCTCACCTAAAAACGACCTAAATCATAGGGTTTATGTAGCCAATGAAATGGTTTTGTGCGGTTTTTGCCTGGGCTCAAAAAAGCACGTCGTATCTGTTAGATGGGATTAGGAGCGGATAGACTAAAACCGCGGTAATTTTCAATTAAAAACATCTTTTTAAAACAAACTCACAGAGTCTCTTTTGAACGCGCCATTATTTGGATTTGATAACTCCTACGCACGATTGCCGGAGCATTTTTACGCTCGCCTTTCGCCGACGCCCGTTGCTGACCCGCGCATTATTCGCGTCAATCAGGATCTCGCGGTTTCCTTAAACCTTGATCCTGATTTTCTAAGATCACCAGAAGGCGCTCAGGTGCTTGCGGGCAATAAATTACCGGCGGACTCAGAGCCCTTGGCGATGGCCTATGCGGGATTTCAGTTTGGGGGTTGGTCGCCTCAACTTGGTGACGGGCGCGCGATTTTGCTTGGAGAGGTGGTTGATGGGGGCGGGGTCCGCCGGGATGTACAGCTTAAGGGCAGCGGGCGCACGCCGTTTTCGAGAAACGGAGACGGCCGGGCGGCGCTTGGGCCAATATTAAGGGAATATATCGTGAGTGAGGCCATGCACGCGTTGGGGGTGCCGACGACTCGTGCCTTGGCCGCTGTGACGACGGGCGAAAACGTAAGAAGAGAAGTGTTGCAGCCCGGCGCCGTCTTAACCCGGGTCGCAAGAAGCCATATAAGAGTGGGCACATTTCAGTTTTTTGCCGGCCGCCAGGATCTTGATGCACTTCGAACCCTGGCGGATCATGTGATTGATCGACACTACCCGCATGCCCGCGAATACGAGCGGCCCTGTTTGGCAATGCTGGAGAGTGTGATTGATGCTCAGGCGGCTCTTGTCGCGCAATGGAAGTTAATTGGCTTCATTCACGGGGTGATGAATACAGATAACACCTCAGTGAGCGGGGAAACCATTGACTATGGACCGTGCGCGTTCATGGATACGTATGATCCAAACACCGTTTACAGTTCAATTGACCAGCAGGGTCGATATGCTTATTCCAATCAGGCGCCGATAGCCCACTGGAATCTTGCCGGTTTAGCGCAGACTTTGATTCCACTGATTGATGAAAACAGCGAAAAAGCAGTCGAACTCGCTCAGGATTTGATTAATACTTTTCCCCAGAAATTTGAAACCGCGTATAACGTTGGCGCGGCAAAAAAACTGGGGCTCGGGACGGTTCAACAAGATGACGCAGTGCTCATGACGGAGTTACTGGGCACAATGGCGGACCAAGATGCGGATTTCACATTGGTGTTTCGGGGACTGTCTTCGTTAGCTAACCAATCAAGCGATGAAGATGACGCGGTTCGAGCTCTTTTTAAAGACGGATCGGCATTTGATCAGTGGGTTGATCGTTGGCGCGAAAGGCTCGCGGCAGAGTCAAGTGATGCGGTTAAGCGATGTGTCGATATGCAGTTGGTCAATCCTGCGTTTATTCCTCGAAATCACCGAATCGAGCAAGCGATTCGTGCAGCCGAAGACCATAATGATTTTTCGTTATTTGAAAAACTGCATACCGTCTTAACACAGCCATTTGCTGATCAGCCACAGGCTTGCGAATACCAAAAGCCACCGCGTCCTGAGGAAGTCGTCCAGGCTACTTTTTGTGGGACCTAGCTTGAGATCACGTTTGATGAAGGCGAATTTTTGAGATGAGCGAGTTGAAGAAAAATCTCGACGCCCGGTACTACACTGAGCCTCACATTTATGCATTAGAGCGCCAGCATATTTTTGATGCGAGTTGGCAGCCGGTGGCACCCGTCAGTTTTTTTAAGGAGAAGGGTGATTATCTTACGCTGGATATTGCCGGCACAAAAATTTTTGTAATTCGTGATGACTCGGGGGACCTTCGCGCCTTCCGGAATCTATGTCGTCACCGGGGCGCGGTTTTGTTAAGCGAGGGTCAAGGCCGGTGTCGGTCGATTCGCTGTCCATATCATAACTGGGTGTATGGCCTTGATGGCGTGCTGACGCGAGCCCCATGGTTTGAGGAAAAAGAAAAATTAAATTTAGACGACTGGCCGCTTTATGCATTAGCGATTGAGATCTGGCGGGGACTGGTATTTGTTTGCATAAAAAAATCCACCAATCTGACAACTCAACTCGGTGATCTGTTGGCCGAAGTCCGGGACGATCAAATCGAGGAGTTTCAATGGGTTGAAAGACGCCGATTGGTGTTTGATGCCAACTGGAAGATCTACACCGATAATTTTGTTGAGGGCTACCACATCCCAGGCATTCACCCTGATTTTTTTAAAGCGATTGATTTCGATCAGTTTGAGACAACCGCAAGTGATAACCTGGTACGCATGAGTGCGCCTACTCGAGGCGATCTTTTTTATAAAGGTCGTTGGTTATGGATGTGGCCTAATTGGACGATGTCATTTTTTGAAGGCGGTATGAACACCTCAAGAATTAATCCCATATCGGAGAACAAAACCGAGCTTGTTTACGATTTCTATTTTACTGATGTGTCAAGTGCTAACAGCCCGGGCCGTGAGGAGATCATCGCCAACAACATTGCGGTAATTGAGCAGGATTTTGATATTTGCCTAACCACCCATCAAAACTATTTGTCGGGTGGTTATGAGCCGGGGCCACTGAGCCCCCGCCATGAAAAAGGCGTACACTCTTTTCAAACGTCAGTGAAAGACGCAATTGGTGAAGTGTCTTTTTAACTTCCGAACCGATTTGTGCGGCGATCGTAAAAGATACTTAAAAATCAGATTGCTTAGCCATGATAATGGCGGTAATTACTTCGTTGTAAGGTGCGGAAAGGCCAAGATGTTTCGCGGTCTCTGGCACCATGCCATTAATCGCGTCGACTTCTGTTTTTCGTTGAGCCATTAGATCCAGCAACATCGACGGTCGTGCCTCAGGCATTTTGCTGCCGAAGTCTTTGACGTACGACACCGGGTCGTCAAACGAGAAGTGAATGCCTTTGGCCTTGCCAATTTCATAAGCTTCAATTGCAAGATGTTTTGCAATGGCCCAAGTGATGGGATCGTTGATGACTTCACCGAGCGTTCGATCAAAAGCAGCTGCGGACCCACTCATTGCAACGTTACAAATAAATTTTTCCCAGATCAACTGATTGATATCTTCAAAGGTTTTAACATTGAAGCCGGCTTCCTGCCAAATCTTTGCAACATTCTCGAGTCGGGTTGTGATACCGCCATGCATCTCTCCGAGTCGAATGAGCTCCATACCATTGTGGTGAACATGACCGGCTTTTGGAATCGAGGCGCCGAATCCGCCAGCCACACCGAGGAGAATGTTTTCACTTGTAATATTGGCCTGGATTCGTTCGCCCGCTCCAAGACCGTTTTGAATGGTAAGAATAAGTGTCGAATCAGTCAGAATCGGATCGAGGCTTTTTGCGGCTGCTCCCACGCCCGAGGCTTTCGTCGCGATGACCACCAGGTCGCATGGGCCAGCGTCCGCGATGTTTGTGGATGCGTTTATGCCGGCCACTATCCGGTCTCCACTAAATCCCGAAACGTTCAGGCCAAATCTTTGGATTGCAGCCACATGCTCTTGCCAAAGGTCGATGGCCCAGACATCGTTCCCGCTTTCAGCGAGGAGCGCCGCATATACGGATCCCATCGCGCCCGCACCAATAATTGCGATTTTCATGATTTAAGTAATTGATTTATTGAAAATTTAAACAAAATTCTATGAATGGGTTAACAGTTGAGTCTCGCTTAAGATCAAACCATCTGAATCAGCGTAAAGGAAATCTCCAGGTCGAAACAAGATGCCTCCAAAACGAACGGCAATGTCTAGTTGCCCGCCACCTTCTTTTGAAGGGCGGGTGGGGTTAGTGCCTAGCGCTTTAACGCCAACAGGCAGTTTTCCAATTTCGGCGCTGTCGCGGATACAGCCATTAATCAGAACGCCTGCCCAATGATTATCTATCGCAAGTTGTGCCAGTTTGTCACCCAGCATCGCGCAGCGCATTGATCCACCACCATCGATGACCAGTACGTGGCCTTTGCCATCAGCTTCAAGAGTCGAGCGGGTCATTTGAAAGTTTTCAAATGCTTTGAGAATTTTTATGGGTCCGGTAAATGAGTCTAGTCCGCCAAAGTCCCGAAAGATGGGGGCGCAAACTTGTAGCGACTCACCGTGTTCGTCATAAAGGTCAGCAGTCGATATTTTTGTAGTCATGATGATTTGCACCAGTTGTGTTTTTGACCCGCCTCAATGGCAAGCGATTTGTAAAGGAGTTCTTGGCCAAGACTGACGTTGTTCAAATAGACGACCGCTTTAAGATCACCGTTTGGCTGCCGGATTTGCTCGTCGACGGCGATTTCGGTTGTGGCCTGAATTTGTTGATAAATAAATTGCTCGGCCGCAATCGCTTTCTGACCTTCAGCCTCACACCAGTTGGCCTGGCCGGTGTTATCAGGTTCAAGGCGCGGCACGATGATGTTTGCAATATGAACGACTTCTTCTTCGCCTGCAATTTCCAGAACCAGCGTATCGCCGTCGACCACGCTGATTAATCCGGCTTCCGTATAGTTGCAGGGGCATCCCGCAGCCGTTGCACCAGAAACAAAAATTAGCGCCTGAATAGCGATAAAAAAAAATTTAAAAGGAATTCTCAACATGACTTTATAAGTAATTTCTTATGTAATATCTTGCAACACGATCTCATTGATCTTGAAAATGAAGAGAACGGGACTTCATATTTTTATTTTAGCCGTATCTTCCCTTTAAAAAACTGCAAAAAAGAATAAGCGGTTGACTGAAATTGCTCGCTATGTTTAATTGTTTGTAGCCATTTGGCAAGCGCATAGGGCGTCTTACGTCTGGGGCGTCAATTAGATTGTAAAAAA
>JABHUE010000164.1 GCA_018672825.1 Pseudomonadota bacterium
CAGCCGGGCTTGCGACACCCGCTCTCACGCCAATTAGACTCCTGGTGATGGGTCTGATTTTTTTAATAATCTCAGCCTGGGTTTGATCTCGATCATCCCAGTGCGCTAGACGCATGACAACAAAACCCCGATAGGGTCGATTACCCCAGCCGATTATGGTGTAGACGGTTTGAATACTGCCGTCCTCCTGAAAGGGTCTGAGCTTTTTTTCAATGATTTTTGATTGGGAATCGGTGTACGCTTGGGTTGAACCCTGAGGTGCAGTCATTGGGATAAAAGTCACGCCGCGATCCTCTCGAGGGACCAAATCCCGCGGCAGGGGAAGGTACAAACTAACCGCACCTAAACTGAACGCCAACGCCGAGCTAATTACGATAACCGGCGACTTTATTGAGAAGTTCAACCCGAAGCGATAAGTCGAGTGCAAGCGTGAATGGGGCAGAGGGTTGTTATCGGCAATGTTTGTTGCGGGTGTTTTATTTTCTGTTTCTGGCGACTTGCCGCTGAGAATGCGTGACGCAATCATGGGGCAGAGACTTAAGGCAACGAAAGTTGAAATTACAACTGCCGCGGCCATGATGAGTCCAAATTCACTGAATAGTTTTCCGACTTGTCCTTCAAGGAGGGATATTGGAATAAAGGCGGCAATGAGCGTGATTGATGTTGCAAGCACCGCAAAAGTAACTTGACGGGTTCCGTTGACTGCAGCCGTATGACTAGATTCTCCATTATCAATACGCCGTTTGATGTTCTCCAAAACGACGATCGCATCATCAACCACGAGACCGATCGCAAGAAGCAAAGCCAAAAGCGTGATTACATTAATTGAGAATCCGAGTGCGTAGATGATTCCGATGCACCCGATCAACGCTACGGGTATCGTCACGATTGGTACCAGAGCGGCCTTAAAGGATCGCAGAAAAATAATAATGACCGCTACTACGAGAAGAAGGGATATGGCTAGCGCAATCAAGACTTCACGAATGGACGCTGCTATAAAAAGCGCATCGTCAGAGCCAATAATAATCTCCATACCCTCGGGCAAAGTATTGGAAATGACCTTAATTTCGTCGCGAACTTGCTTTGAGATCGTCATCGTATTAGCTTGGCTTTGCCGTAATACCGACATGCCCACGGCATTACGACCATTCGCACGAATGATAAGATCATCGTTTTCGACGCCCCTCTCAACTCGGGCGATATCTTTGAGACGAATCGGGTAGTCATTAATTTTGCGGATCACAATTTCCGCAAAATCTCCAGGATCGGTGAGTCTTCCATCCAGGCGAACCTCGAGCATTCTTTGGCTCGACGTGATATCCCCGGCGGGCAACTCGAGATTACTTCGACGGATGGCTACTTCAACATCTGATGAGGTGAGGTTCCGTGCTGCCATGGCCCTTCTGTCGAGCCAAATCCGAATGGCATAACGACGTTCCCCCCGAATGTCGACCTTTGCAACGCCATCTAGAGTCGACAGATGATCTACGATATAGCGCTCGACGTAGTCCGTAATCTGTTCTGGGGAGTGCTTGCTTGAAGCAACGGCAATCCTCATGACGGGGTCTGCATCACTATCGCTTTTTACGACAGCCGGATTTTCGATATCTTCAGGCAAGGATCGTCGCGCGCGACCGACCGCATCTCGAATATCGTTTGCGGCTTCATCAATATTTCGCCCAGGCGAAAATTGAATCACCGTTCGACTGCGACCCCGACGACTTTGAGAACTGATGGACTCGACACCTGATACCCCGGACACCGCACTTTCAATGACTTCTGTAATTTCAGTATCAATCACTTCAGGCGAGGCGCCTTGATAACGAGTGGTAACGGTGACGACGCTGGAGTCAACATCAGGTAACTCTCGAATCGGTATTGACTGCAGGGACGCAATGCCTGCGGTAATGATCAGTAAACTGGCAACAATTGTCGTGACGGGGCGTCGAATTGCGATTTCAGATAGTGAATATCCGGTCCTCAGCATCTGCTCATTCTCCCGTATCGAGTGACGCGTCAGTTTTGGGATCGATTTTCTTTACCGCTGATTTATGTTTTACTTTCTGAAGTCCTCGTGTCACAACTTCCTCTTTTTCAGATAGGCCATCGGTTATTTCGACAAAACCATAGGTTCTTCTGCCAAGAGAAACGCGACGTTTCTCTATCTGAAAAACTTCTGGATCATCACCAGGTGTCAGTAAGAATACAAATTGCTCGCCAATCTCGGTAATCACGGCTTCTTCAGGAATCACCAAGGCTTTTTGATTGTCGGCAATGATACTGACATGAATAAACATCCCTGCTGGAAGCGCGAGATCCGGATTATCGATAATTGCGCGAACTTTAAACGAGCGCGAGTTTGACTGAATCCGTGAGTCAATTGCTACGATTTCTCCAACAAAGTTTCGTTGCGGGAAAGCTGCTGCATGCGCGCGGATCGTGTTTCCCAGTGACAACATTCCATAAAGGTTTTCCGGAACGGAGAATTCCACAACAACTTGGGTGAGATCGTCGAGTGTTGCGATCACATCACCCTCTTTTATTCGGGATCCCTTTTCGATGCTTGAGAGACTTATGAGGCCATCAAATGGTGCGCGAATCGAGCGATCGTCTAGATTTTTTTGCGCACGCTTGAGAGCTGCTAGCGCAATTTTTGATTGGGCTCGAAGACCATCAATAGCTGCCTCTGACATTCCATTGGACTGTTGTAGCGTGTCAGAACGTTGTAACGCTCTCGAGGCTTCCTCTAGCTTTGCTTTTGCCTCCATGAAATCCGCTTCTTCGATAATAGAGTCTAGCTTTAATAGCAATGATCCAGCTTTGACGGGAGCGTCTACGGATAGATGTGCCTCCTCTACACGCCCCGAGGACAGAGGGGTTATCTCGATTGAGCGAAGAGCCTTTGTCGTGCCAACAGCTTCGATGATTTGATCGAGATTTTTGAGTTCGACCGACGTGCTTTCGACCATTGTCGGCTGACTCGCTCTACGGCTGGGCCGTTCAATAATATCTTTGGTTGAGAAAACGTGTTGCCAAATCTGATGTCCGGCGAAAGCAAACAATGCGATGCCGATTACCGAGAAAATTTGTCTTTTCAAAATCTTTGGGGATCCGAAGTCGCTGAATTGAGAATTTAATTTAATTGGAGAGGATTATGAACCAGATGATGTTGATGCAGATGAATCTACATTCAGATGGTCTGAGTCATTAAGGCGGTGTCTCAGGACCTCTGAAGAGCATCGTGATCTCGATGTTGTAGCGAAAACACAAGAGCAATCGCCCAGGTCCATCTGATACGTGCGAATTAACCACAAGGAAATTTAGTTTCGAGTCGAATAGTTTCGCCTCAAAACGCCGGTTTACGACCGATAATCAGGTTGCTAAATTAGCCCTTTGTAGAGGGCATAAAATATAAAAACGACGATAATCGTTAACGTAAGGTGAATTATTCCTTTTTTCATACTCTATTCATCCTTTAGGAAGGTTTGAAAAACGCAGACTTTTGGAAGTCATTTTCGCAGGCAAAGTTTCGAGTCAGAGGAAGGTTTAATTGTTTCACGCACAGGATTAAGCATGTTGTAAACGCATGAATTCCGCAGGCGTTTTCCATACTCCGAGAATCAGTGTATCAGTTTTTTCGAAGTTTTTTCACTCCGATCAATCGGGCGAGTGACGCCGGCCTGATGATGCACAAGTTTCCATCCAGATTTTTCATAATGAAAAATATTGGTCGCGATGAGTCTGTTAGTCCCCATTTCCTCAAAGCAAATCACATAGCCTGAGTGATCGTTGATAAAAGTTTGAGGGCTTGCGCAACGAATCGCGGGTGGGTTGGCCAAAATACTCTGCCAACTTCGAATCACGGCAATTCGACCGACAACGGATCCCCATCCGGGGTGGATACACGAGATATTTTCGTTTTGCGACCAAATTTCAGACATCTCTGTCGAATTTCCGTTCGAGAAGGCATCGTAGAAGGCGCTGTTAATCGCGATCAATGCTTGATAGCTCGAATTCATAATGGACCTTTTATCGGGAGTTTCAAACTATAACCACGGCAGCAATCATTATAGACGTTGCAAGTGGCTCGATTTTCGGGTTCGTCCTTAATACGCGTTGGAAGGGGGGGGGATTTTAGTGTTCACGCCCCACCGACCGAGCGCCGACTATATTTCAAATATGGCAATGAAACTTATTAGATTAATCTCCGTCGCGATGCTCATCTGTTTTTCGCTTATGACCAATGCAAATAAAGAAGGACACAGCCTTTTGTCTGCGACCTCAGCCAACGACTGGCAGTTTGTGAGCGATCGAGTCATGGGCGGAGTGTCTTCTGGCGAAGTTGCGGTTTCACTTGAAGGTGTCACGCCTCTCGTACAAATGTCGGGAGAAGTTAGCACTGCGAATAACGGCGGATTCATTCAAATCAGGCGAGACGTATCGAATCTGACCGCACAAGGTGTTTCGGGTGTTTATTTAACCGTAAAAGGTAACGGCGAAAAATATTTTGTGCACATTCGGACGAAGTGGACAGTGTTGCCGTGGCAGTATTACCAAGCGGAGTTTGCCACCTCAGATCAGTGGCGCGAAGCACGGTTACCCCTTGGGCAATTCAA
Source organism: Pseudomonadota bacterium (assembly GCA_018672825.1). Lineage (GTDB taxonomy): Bacteria > Pseudomonadota > Gammaproteobacteria > Arenicellales > UBA868 > UBA868. The sequence goes on from JABHUE010000164.1 coordinate 4,617, forward strand.
TGGGTCTAGTTGGCTCTTGCCTAAAAATATTTCAGGCGGGGATATCCGCTCGATCGGCATTGTGGCATTCGGTCGTGATCACCTTGCTGATATCAGTGTTCGAGAGGTTGGTTTTTTCTAACTTGGAGCATCCAAAACAGCAGTGAGCAAAGCTATGATCACAGTCTTTTTTGATGGGAAATGCAGTCTTTGTAGCGCCGAAATAGGTCATTACAAAAATATCGTCCCGGAAGATGTATTCACTTGGGTAGACGTTACGGAATCGTCCGATCGCCTTAATCGGTTAGGTATTTCACAGGTCGAAGCGCTCAAGTCACTTCACGTACAAGATCAGCACGGCCAGTTATTTTCTGGCGTCGATGCTTTTGCTGTCTTGTGGCGAGCGATCCCGAGATGGAAGGTGCTTGGTATAGTTGTAAAGAGTCCTGGTGTTTACCAGATTGCAAAGATCCTTTATCGAAAATTCGCAGATCGCCGTTTCAAACGGTTGTCTCATTGTCAGGCATTGGTGTCTTGAAGATGACTCTCAAAGCGGCGATGGTATTGATTGTGCAGGTGAGCGCCCTTACGGTGATGTCGGTACTTTCGGTTCCAAGTCTCGCGCTCGACTTGGGCGGTCGATCACTTGAACTGAAGGGAGAGGCGCTTGTTGAAATTGGTCCTTTTGGTTTAGATGTCTACATCGCTAGATTGTTTGAGGGCGCTGACGACGAAAGGTTGCTCGAACTTGAATATGTTCGAGACGTTGCTCAAAAATATTCCCACATGGGCTGGGAAGAAGGCCTGAGAAGTTTTTCGGATTCCAGATATCAGAATGCAATACAGTGGATATTGGAGACAACGCCAGACGTAAAAAAAGGGGATCGTCTAACGTTCGAAACCAAGGGCGCTAATACCTCGGTCAAACTCAATGGCATTCTACTTAAACAGACAGATCAGGCGTACGCTGCAATGTTGATTCTTGCGCCTTGGGTCGGCACCACTCCTCTGGATGAGGACGTAAAGAAAAAACTCTTAGGCGACCGTTGAGCAATCGCTCCTTATTTTTCGACGGCAGGCTTTTGATCCGAAGTATCATCGAGCGCGGGTTCTGGGCGAGATGATTCAGGCGTATAGCCAGATTTTTCCGCGATATAGGCGGCTAGTACTGATTCACTGTACCAGTCGCCATAAAATGTAGCCTCAAAACGCAGTTGAGTCTCAACGGGATCGATCGCTACTTTGATTTTTTTTGTCATAAGATTGTCGAGAGATATTTGACAGACGCAAGATAGCACGAGGCTTGTATATCAGCGTGGAGGGTGACGTGATCACCTAGTTTTCGATGACTATACCTACACCGCGTGGTTTTCTAAGGACTCAAGGATAAATCGGATGCAATACATTAACTTTTCGGCTGTAAACAGACTGCAACCAGACTTTTCATTCCCCATCTTTTTCCATTAAATACGTTTTATACTTCCTATACTTTAAGTCAGAGTTTTGAGGCAAAAACGAAAACCCCGCTTTTCGTTTTTGTCGCTCTGAACAGTCACGGATGATTTGTTCAGAGCATCCCGGGACGGATAGCCATCGTTAGTCCGGGAACCCCCCGTCATAGCTGCTGGAGCCTCGCTCCCGGTGCCAGAGGCGAAACAGATGACG
>JABHUE010000139.1 GCA_018672825.1 Pseudomonadota bacterium
AACTTCTCACATGAGTTTCATGTCCTTGCTGATTCAGGGGAAGATGCGATCGCGTCTTGTGCGTCATGTGGTTATGCGGCAAACGTGGAGAAAGTCAGCCTGTCGCCTCTGCCCAGCAACCCAAGTGATCCGACGGAGTCATGCGAAGAAATCGAAACACCTGACCAACATACCATCTCAACCCTTTGTACGTTTCTAGGTATTAGCCCAGAAAAAACGATCAAGACACTGTTAGTCGACGGCGCAGATGGTGGATTAGTCGCACTTATCTTGCGTGGTGACCATGAACTTAATGCGGTAAAAGCGGAATCTCTGGAAGCGGTTGCTAAACCTCTGCGTCTCGCCGGGCGTGATGCGATCGTCTCTGCTATTGGATCAACTCCTGGATCAATAGGACCTGTGGGACTAAATATTCCCATATTCGCTGATCATAGCGCGGCCGTTTTATCTGATTTTGTCTGTGGCGCAAACAAAGAGGGCTATCATTTACGCGGCGTAAATTGGGAGCGAGATCTTCCTGCTCCTGAATCCCACGACTTACGACAAGCGGTCGAGGGTGACTCGTGCCCCAATGACTCCGAACAAAAGATTAGTATCAAGCGCGGAATTGAGGTTGGCCATGTCTTCCAATTAGGAACGAAGTACAGTGAAGCACTCAACGCAAACTTTCTTGATTCTGAGGGTCGGAGCCAACCGTTTTTCATGGGTTGTTACGGGATTGGAATTACTCGGATTGTCGCTGCTGCCATTGAGCAAAATCATGATAAAAGTGGAATCATCTGGCCGAGCCCCATCGCCCCTTTCGATGTTTGTATTGTGCCCATCGGATTAAAGAAATCCGAAAAGGTCTCTGCAGCCGTGGAACTTTTGTACACCGAGCTTCAACAAGCTGGAATTGAGGTCCTTCTTGATGACCGAAACGAAAGGCCGGGTGTGATGTTTTCGGAGATGGATTTAATCGGAATTCCTCATCGAATCGTAGTAGGCGAGCGTGGCCTTGAAAAAGGTGTTGTTGAATATCGAAAGCGCACAGACAGTGAATCTGTTGATTACCCGGTCGAAACAGTTATCGATATATTAAAAACACTCAATTCACTATAAATAGAGACCTCGCAGCGCGCATCAGAAAACCGAAATGCTGCACGCCGTTCCGGGACGGATAAGGTCGTCACTTGTAAATTCAAATGCAACACTATAGCGGGAGTTACCGCTAGAGCCGGAAACGGGTTCTATCCCTAGACGGGCTCCAACGGTGACATAGACGCTATCGCCAACGATGATTTTGAGCTCTTTTGCATTCTCAATTGCTGATAGCGTCTGGGCATCAACAACCGCCCTAGCAAGATAACGCCCCCTCTCGGCCAACGTAATCACTGGCGGATCCTCCGATTCATGATAAACGTACTGGCCAACAGTAAAGTCTGAATCTACGATCCACGCGTCAAACGGGGCTCTCAGCAAAGCTAACTCAAGCATATAACCCGTCTGCTTTAGCTCAAGCTTTGCGTTACTGAGGGCAAGCTCTCTTCTCGATAATTCGAGGGCAGTCTGATCCAATGAGACTGCAGATAGAGAGCCTTCATCAAACAGCGTCTGCTCACGCTCCATCATCGCCCTGTACTCATCAACTTCTGTTTCTCGAATTTGGACCGCATTGACAGACCGACTATGCGCAATCTCCAAAAGCGACGAATCAAGCGTAACAAGCTGTCCATTCATCGCGACACGACTCCCCACCTTCAGTTTGACCAATTTAACGTGGCCCGAAATGCCAAATCCCATCGCTACTCTTCGGTTCCAATCTACTTGAGCCTCAACATTCTCAGCGAGGAGCGGAGCTGAGAATCCAAATAACACAGTCATCAGAAATATCCGCTGAATAAAATCCATATTTCATTACTCCTTAATTAACAACGATGGACGAGCTAACAACGCATCGAAGCGGGCCCAGCGCATCGCCTGTTGAAATTCAACACGGATCATGTCGAAGATTGCTTCTGCAACAGCAGCCTGAGCGTCGCCAAAATCAGCGCTCATCTCCATTTCATACATCGCACGGCTCCGGTCCTGATAGTAGGCTCGGTAATTTTCAACTGCTTCAGCTGCATTAATTTCAGCCTGTCCTACCTGTAATTCGGCTAACAGGTTCAATAAAATCTCGCGCAGCTCGAATTCCGCCCCAACAAGTTCAGCTTCTTTCTCGAATAGCTCAAGTTGCGCCAGTGCAACCGCTGTCTCTTGTCGCGCAGTACCATTAAAAATGGGCGCAATCAGTTTAAGATTTGCCCGATATCGGTCACGACTTGAAAATGACGTGTCATAGTAATCTCTCGCTTCGAGCTGAATACTCAGCACAGGCGAATTAATTTTTTTGGCGACATCGACTTTTGCTCGAGCAGCCGCGACATCATCTCGACGAGCCTGCACGATTGGAGAGCTGGCAATCGCCTGATCCACAATCTCGGTATAGATTGGAATCTCTCGATCCAAATAAGCAGTTAAATCCGGCATCTGCAGCTCACTTGATAACTCTCCCGGACGCCCAAGGGTGAGTGCAAGTTCATGGCGAGTCAAACGTCTTTCGAGATCAGCACGATGACGATGAACATACGCTTTGCGGTAAAGGGCCTCTTTCTCAGCCACCTCTAATTCTGAATACTGTTCAAATCGTTCATGCCGCTCTTGCATTCGCGAGAATCGAAAATAGTCGAGTGCCAATTGCTCATTACGCGCTCGATAAGCGTAATCTGCAAGAATCACAGCAAAATAACGACTCATGACATCAAGGAGACGTTGATCTTGACGAGCAATTAACTCCGCCTGGCGGGCGTTGATTTCTGCACGCACCGCTTCTTTTCGGGCGGTTGTTCGGCCAAAATCAGTTAGTCTTTTGTCAAGCACAAGGCCATACCGGCTATCGTTCTGAAAGTCCGTATCACTGTTCGACGCGCGACTTGAAGCCCTCGGCTGAAGCTCAACGAACGCATCAAAACCATAACTGGCATCCACCTGAATTTCGCGAATTTGGGCAGCTTGCAATCGAGCACGCGCGGGCACAAGATCGGGGTGAGACTCCAAACTTATAGTTAACGCCGATTGAAGCGTGAGGGGTTGGGGTAATGGTGCACGCTCTACCTGACCCTGAGCCGAAAAAAAAGTAACCCATAGTCCCGCAGCAAGCGCTATTGATGACCAGCGGCGGATTGACCGGCGTTGCAACATTATCAAAAACCTTGCATCAGGTATGTTAAGTCAATCAAATGAACGATGCTCAGGACGACTCTTTACGCCGATTTCGTTTATAACTGGAAAAGCGCTCATTCTGAAAATGCGCTTCGACAACATATTCGCCCAGCCATAAAAACTCTTGGGGGTCGCGGGTCGTTCCCGTAAAGCGGGTCAATAATCGACCCTCGGTGTCGAAAAACAAGAATGCCGGAGTCGCTCTTATTCTATTGTGCTGGAGTGCGAATTCTGTCTCGGAGACTTCAACACCATCGAAATCCGTTACTAAGGTATCGCCGTCTGTGTTTAAAGCAATCACCCGAAAGTGACGACGAAAGTAATCCTGAACCTCGGGTTGATTGAGAACGGTTTCTTTCATCCTCTCGCACCAAGGACAATCATTGGTCTCAAACATCACCAGTACACCGACTTTGCCCTCCTCCGCCGAAAGCATGGCCTCTTCAGAAAGATCATTAAAACTGTCCTGAAAAAAATAGACCGCCGGGTCCCTGACTT
>JABHUE010000123.1 GCA_018672825.1 Pseudomonadota bacterium
AGCCATGCGTATCCCTGATCAAAATGGTACCCAAGGCGGATGGTGTGCCCCTCCCATGGTCAACGAGCAGCGGTCAAAAGCTAAAAATAACTCCTGTAATCTATGCTCTGGACGCATCTCTGTAGAGATTCAGTCAGAAAAGCTTTTACAACTAATACAACAGCGTCTTTTGACGGCATCAGACCTTCGATGCCTTGATCACGCGAGCAAAGGCGTGCTTCGGGAACTCTGCCTGGTGGCGTGTTACAAAAGATAGGGCGCATTTATGAATCCCTAATTTGCAATCTTAGTTTTTAATAAACTCGTAATGGCTCGAGACTGCTCAATCTTCCCCTGATCATGGTATGACTCATGATTCGATTCGATATCTTTAAGGGTGTATCGATAATTGACCATCATTCCGGCCGACTGCTTCTGACCTCGCCGGCTAAGATCTGCTGGAAAATTGATTCGCGCGATACTCGCGCCGTTGTTGAGATGAAAATTAGCGACCCGATCTCGCGCACTGTTATCCCGTTTTTCACGTGCCAAATAATGAGCTGCTAAAACCGTTAATGCCTGCCGAGCCCGGGTCGTTGCAATCTCGTTTCGCAACCAACTTCTATCAACAAACATGCGATCCAAAGCCCCCAATTCGCCTAAAGCCCTTAAACCGTTCTGAACGCGCGGATGTTGCGATTCAGCACTCAACGATCGCTGGTCCGTCAGCCAACGGTTAAATCCAGGTATGGGAGATAGCGTCGCAAAATACTTAAGCTGCTTATGGTCTCGACTCAAGTGATCGACAACTCGTTTGATTAAAAAACTGCCGAATCCGACACCATCCAGACCCTGTTGCGTTGCAGAAATTGAATAGAAAATTGCAGTATCTGCCTTAGTGGGATCAAGCTCTTGCTGATCAATCTTTAAAAGATCATCAATCTGATCAGAAATACCATCCGTCAATGCCACCCAAACAAAAATCAGCGGCTGGTGCGGCATCTGCTCGTGAGTAAATGCAAAGCATCTCCGATCAGGAGCTGCCAGTCGATGCTTGATATCCTGCCAGGAGCGTATTGAGTGCACCGCCTCGTGCTCAGCCAACATCTCAAGCAAAGTGGCTGGCGCATCCCAAGTAATTCTCTCCAGCGTTAAAAAACCCACATCAAACCAGGTTGCCAACAGATCTTTTAGTTCCTCATCAAACGCTAACAATTGATCACTTTCCTTTTTGATCTTCAAAAGCGCGGCTCTCATCTCACACAAAAATTTCAAGCCTTGAGGAAGCACGTTGAACTGTGTCAATAATCGCATGCGAGGCGATCGAAGCACGTCTCGTAATTGAGATTGGGCTCTGAGCAAGTCACGGCTGGATAACGCAGGCGAATTTTTCTCGTACGCGAGCCACTGGTTAATCGCGGTTTTTAATGCGTGATTGGCAACGCCATAATCTTCTGCTAAAAGTCGCAGGAAGTTCTCACGGCCCTCAGCGTTCAGTTCAAGGTAGGTACGCCCCAATCCCGCGGCTCGCGCCCTCGCCATGACAGCGCCGCCGGTTTCTGAAAGACAATCGTCTATTTGCTGAGAAATGAGGCCACGGTCATCGGCCGGAAGACCCGGTCGCGCTCGGCCCGTAATCCGACTCAGGGCGGTCTGCTCAATCTCCGTCCAGGCTCGACTCAACTGCCGAAAGCCTGTAAGCCGGAAACGTGAACTGAGACTCATAGAATTAACTCCCTAACAAAACATAGAATCTTTATCGAAGACACCGGGTAGATTCGAGCACCAAACTTGAGTATCTCATGGATAAAGCGCGTGGCGACTACCCGATTTGGATTCCCACCCTTTCGCCAACCCATTGATGAAACCGAGCCGTTGCCGTCTCCATTAAAGGCGTCAACACGCCGCCATCAAAACCGGTCGACGCTCTCCCCGCCTGCATACTGGTTACGACACTAATATCTTCTGCGAATACTTCAGACCAGAATTGGTGCTGTTCTTGACGTAAATTATCAAATTGAGGCGCAAGAGATTCATCACCG
>JABHUE010000043.1 GCA_018672825.1 Pseudomonadota bacterium
CGATTGGGATCTCACCTTCTGGACAATTTGGATCTGATCCCTCGCTTGGAATTTCACACACACCATCGATCTCGACTTGCCCTTCAGGACAATAAGAGCCTTCACCACCCGGCACTTCACAGCCTCCATTGACCTCGATCTCTCCCGCTTCGCAGTCAATCGCCTCGGGTCCTCCCGGCGTGACGCATTGGCCGTCGACGATCACTTGGCCATCAGGACAACTCGTCTCTCCTCCATCGCTACAACTCCTCGGTGGATGACTGATCAGCGCTTCAAAAGCGCCTCTTGATTGATCGGTCTGTCCTAATAGAGCAGCAAGACCTTTCAGGCTGTAAGTAATCGCCTGCTTGGAATCACACCAATCCGGTAATTTGAGCGCCGCCGAACGCGCACCCACCTCAACCGGAACACTTTTAGATGGATTTGGGATCAGCGCGGCGTTGTTATAAGCCAAGGCACGATCTCTCCGACCGCTGTCTGGCGCAACACATTTCTTTAGGCCATTAGCCCCATATAACTTCCACTTCACTATAACCGTCGACCCGGCAACCTGTTCGTCATTAGGCGGGATAATATCGAGGTACTTACAGACACCCGCGCTCGGGTCGGGTTGCGGCACCAGATCCAATTCATCCAGCACACCATCGTTATTATCATCCGGATCAAGTGCGTTTGGAATGCCATCGCCGTCTACGTCAACGTCGTTTTCGTTAAGAATGCCGTCACCATCGATATCTGCCCCCGGCTCTTGATTTAACAGACCGCCATCAGTCGATGACTGACTGCAACCTGAGATAAACAATATTGCGCTCAGAAAAATAACCGCGAAGAACTGATAAATTTGAGTCATAACTTCCTGAATTTAATAGACACAAAAGCCGGAGTAAAAGAGAGGTTTTTAATTATACTGGGTTCCACTTACAAAGGAGTTTCTTATGCATACCGATCATCTTTCTGATTCCGACAAAATGATGCTGGAGTCGCTCTACTGGTGGGATATCCCCACCTTGTTTCGAACGCCTTTGGATCGTGATCCGGCGAACGCCGATATCGCGTTGGTCGGCGTGCCCCACTCCACCGGCAACGGCACCACGGAACGAGATCAGCATCTGGGTCCGCGTGCGCTTCGTCAAGTTTCGGCTATGTCGAAACGCGTGCATGTGGAGTTCAATATCGATCCCTGGGCAACGCATCGCATTCATGATCTAGGTGATGTGCCATTACCGGAAGGCAATAACAACGAGGCATGCATTGAACGGATTACCGATTTTTATCGTCAGGTTGACGCAGCCGGCGCCCGACCGGTTTCAGTAGGTGGGGATCACGCCGTCACCGGCGGGATTATTCAAGGCATCTCAGGACCTCAATCGAAACTCACCAACGGCGAGAAAGCCGTATTTCTGCATTTCGATGCGCACACGGATGCCTACGAGCAGGTGCCGCATTTTCTGGGCGCCGTAAAGTCTGCCGCACATTGGGCAAGCTATCTCGTGCGCGACGGCCTGATAGACGCCAGCCACAGCGTGCAGATTGGCATGCGTGGCAACCCGCGCACTTTAAGCTGGCTTAACCCCAGCAAGGATCTTGGATACGAACTCATCACCATGAAACGCTACCGGGAGATCGGCCTCGAGGAAACCATGGCCATTATTAATGAACGTCTCGGCGATGCGCCGGTATATGTGACTTTTGATCTTGACTGTATGGACCCCACGGTGGCGCCGGGCGTCGCGAATATCGAAGCGGGGGTGCAGGGATTTCAGGTCGATGAGGTAATGCGATTATTGCGTTGTATTCGTGGCAAAAACATTATTGGCGGCGATGTGGTGTGCATGATGCCGACCAAAGATGCGCCTAATCAGATCACGGCCCATACGGCCGCTGCGGTCATGTTTGAGATTATTAGCCTCGTCTCAGACAGCCTCAAACAACGTGGTGCCTAAATCGCGATGACAACTGAGATCGACTAACCGGTATCCGCGCGGCCCCAGAAGAGTTCCCGCACCTGTTCGCTGTTTTTATGATCGGGTGTCTCAGCAAAGCAAAGCACAGGCACCAGTCGCGGGGTTTTTCCCTTGACCTGAGTCACCCGATGAATCGTTTGGTTGCCGCCAAAAACCAACAACGTGCCGGGCGTAAAGGGCAACTGCATGACGCCATCACGGTTGCCGGCAAGCACACCGCCGACGATTTCTTTTTCATTATCCCGTCCGCGAATCTGAGGCACATATTCAAAAAGCCCGCCTTCGTCTGGCTGCTGCAACATCAATGTAATCGTGAATTCCGACTCGTCAAAATGCCAGCCATGTTGACCACCATTTACAAACACATTAATCGAGCAGGCTCCCAGGGGATCCGCAAATCGAAAGAACGGTGTTTTATCAAGAATACCGCCAATGAAATTCATCAACGGATCCCACAAATAAAGGCGCTTCATTGCGCCATCTTGGGGTAGGTAGTCATATGCGACAGACCCCACAAAAGTCGCCTCCTGACGCTGCGTCACGTCGTCGGGTGACACATCAGGATCCGCATCCTTTAAATACGCGTTATGCGTGCTGTCACAAAAATAGGCTTCGCCCAAAAGCCCGTTGGCCTCATGAGCGAGCACATCAAGCGCTTCGGGTGAGACGAACCCCGGCAGCATACAAAGCCCTGTGGCCGCAAACTCCTCGCGACACGCTGCAACAAGCTTTGCACCTTCAGGCGAAGTCAGATCCTGAATCGGGTAACGCGCCGTATCAACAATGTGCTCTGCACTTAGGGAATCTTGGGTCATGGCAATGAAAAATTTGTCGTAGAATGCTACCAGTTTAGCGTTTTTTATTTGCCTTCGGCAATCGACATTAATCAGCTTTTTTACTTTCGTTTTTTAAAAAGCACGTTAATCAGAAAGGAGATCAACATGGTAGATGAGAATTTTCGACTGAACCAACCCTTTGTTGGCATTGCCTCGTTTTTGAGATCCCAGATCTGCAACGATATCAAAAATCTTGACACGGGCATCGCCGTGATGGGCGTTCCCACTGATGAAGGCTCGCCTTTTATGGCCGGTTCGCGAATGGGGCCTCGCGCCTTGAGAGAACACTCGCTTCGTTTTGGCCAGGGAGGCGCGGGCTACTACGATCCGGAGCATCGCAAGCAGTTTCTTGAAACCGAAATGTCGCAGGGATTAATTACTGATCTGGGGGATGTTGATATTTGGCCGGCTGATATCAAACAGACTTTTGATAACACCACGAAAATGACACAGCAGGCACTTGAAGGTTGCGACTTGCTAGTGGTGATGGGCGGAGATCATGCAATCACCTACCCGGTGGTTCGCGCGATTGAAGAAGATATTTATGTGATTCATTTTGATGCCCACGCTGACTACGCGCCGTTTATTCATGATCTTCAGTTCACCAATGGCCATGCCTTTCGGCACATCGCGCCAATGCCTAATGTGAAAAATCTGATTCAGGCGGGTATCCGAAGTCTGAGACATTCAGAAGAAATGATTGAAGACTCCATTGTGCAGGGCAACGATGTGGTGACCATGACGCAATTTCATGACATGGGTCCTGAAGGGCTTGCCGCGCTCGTGCCAGAAGGTGCAAAGACCTACGTCAGCATTGATGTCGACGTGCTGGATATCTCCTTGGTGCCGGGCTGCGTCTCGGCCGAGCCGAACGGCATGACCTATGCCGAACTGCGCGATACGCTCGACGCAATTGCACGACGCACCGAGATCATTGCGTTTGACTTTGTCGAAGTCAATCCGCAGCTTGATGTGGGGACCGGCGTCACCGCGTATTTGGGCGCACACATCATGGTGGAATTCATGGGCCGTATCTGTGAGCAACCCTGGTGGGTCGAAAAACGCAATCGAAGACTCAAAAAATGAGACAGCGCGTTCTGATTACAGCGGGCGCCGGGGGAATCGGTCGAGTGATGGCTGAAACCTTCGAACGGGAATCGGCCGACATCTGGATTGTCGACAACAACGCTGCGTTACTTGAATCCTGCCCCGCGTCCTGGAATAAGTCCTGTCTGGACGTTACCGATGCTGATGCTGTTCATTCGTTGTTTAAAGAAATTAACGATCATTGGGGATCGTTCGAGACGCTTTGCTCGAACGCTGGTGTTGCAGGCCCGGGCGCGCCCATTGAAGAGGTCTCGCTTGATGATTGGCGATCCTGTGTTTCGGTGAGCCTTGAAGGCGCTTTTCTTTTTGCAAAACACACCGCACCGCTGATGAAAGCACAACGAGCCGGCTCGATAATTATCACCTCATCAACCGCCGGTATTTTTGGATTTGCCAACCGTTCGCCATATGTCTCTGCAAAGTGGGCCGTTATTGGTTTAATGAAAACGCTCGCTATTGAACTTGGGCCGTTTAATATTCGTGCCAATGCGCTGTGCCCCGGGCCAGTCGAAGGCGAACGGATGAATTTTGTCGCTGATCGGGAGGCGGACCAAAAAGGTCGAACGCGCGAGGACGTGCTCGCTGAATACGCAAGCGGATCATCCATGATGAAACTGATCAGGCCCGAAGATATTGCAGAAATGGCGGTTTTTCTCGCCAGCGAGAAGGCGGCGCTCATTAGTGGGCAGGTGATCGCGGTTGATGGCCACACGCAGAATCCTGAACCACAAGGCTAGACCTAAAGCGACATCGCAGTCCTCATGACTACGTGACTACCTGACTAATCGTGCTAGTAATCCCTAACGGTTGAAGCGCCATCGTAGAGAATGTTGGCCCAGTTTGTATTCGCCTGTTGGCGGGCTTTCCTGCCCGCATCATCCATGTCCGCTACCGGACGAGGCAATGGTGTAAAACCCTCCGCGCCTTTGCATCCGCGCACGATTTGAGCAAAATTTGTGCCAATCACCTGTCGGGTATCCGGTCGCATATAACACTGGAGTGCAATACCCATCCGCCGCTGATCGCCCTGATTTGGCATTGAACCATGAACGGTTTTGGCATGATGCATCGACATCTGCCCCGGCTTGAGAATTAAATCAACAGCCTTGCTTTCATCAATCTCCTGAATGGCTTGCCCGCGAGTCAGGATATTGTCTTCGCCAAAGGTGTCGCTATGATTCATCACCTCGCCCTTGTGGCTCCCTGGAATCACCTTGATGCAGCCCAGCTCAGGATTACTTGGTGTTAACGCGAGCCATGGCGTCACAAATGCATGGGGCACAAGGCCCATATAGGTGCAATCCTGATGCCAACTGACAAACCCTTTGCTGTTAGGCTCCTTAAAGAAAAGAACGCTCCCGTATAAAAGAATCTCTGGACCCATCAGATCGCATACCGCCTCGACAATAACGGGATGGTGAGCAACAGCATCAATGAACTGAAATGCAAGATGCGGGTTATTTCTATTGGTCGGTCCCAGCTCATCAGGATATCTTTGCTCGGCGGCTTCGACTTCCGCTTTTAACGTGTGCGCTTCTGCTTCCGACATCACGTCGACCGGCGCGCAGTAACCAAATTCGTGAAAGTGATCAATCTGCTCTTGCGAAAGGACACTTGGCATCAGCGTAATCCCTAAATAATCCGCGTAAAGTAAGTGCTAAGTTACCGTGAACTCTGCTTTTCCTACAACTTAAACGCGAATTATGTTTAACCTACCGCGACATTAGTGAAATTAAAAATAGCGCTACTCGTTAAACGTGTGCAAACTAATTTGAAAACATACTCTAGCAAGAAGCAGGGCCTCCGAAATGTCTTTCGATTCTTTCATCACTTTCCTGCCCACACAGGATCTGGAAAAAACAACTCACTTTTACGAGCAAGTGCTGAAACTGCCGCTTGCACTCGATCAGACGAGTTGTCGGATATACCGAATCGCTCAAGGTGGCTTCATTGGTTTTTGCGCTAAAGCTGAAATCAAAATCCAAGAAGGGGTAATTCTGACTTTGGTCACCGAAAATGTTGACGGATGGGAACAGATTTTTTCCGAACACCATGTCCCGATTGAAACACCACCCACATTCAATTCTGATTATCAGATCTACCAAATGTTTGTGCGGGATCCCAATGGGTATCTCATCGAAATTCAACGATTTGAAGATCCGCGATGGGCGTCTTAACGCTGACTGAAAATAACTTAACGCCAACTCCTTAGATCGCAGCACGACCAATCCATATGAGCGAAACAATTGATAAATGGCATCGGTGCCAAATTGATCGCGCGCTATTAAAGACGCTCTTGAGGCGTACCAACTGGCATGGACTGGTTTATCTTTTTTATTTTAGTGCGCTCCTTTTAACAACAGGAACGTTAGCTTTTTTATCAATCAACACGCTTTGGAGCATCCCCGCATTTTTGCTGTTTGGGGGTATCTGGGTTTTCGCAACGAGTGTGGCCCACGAAACCGCTCACGGCACACCCTTTAAAAATCACGCCCTAAACGAAAGCGTGCTTTTTGTTTCCGGGTTAATGGTTCAGCAAACACCCTGCCTATTGCGTTACGTCCATTCCCATCATCACTCGCAGACCGCCCTGGTGGGAGATGATCCCGAAATTATTTTGACCAATCCAATGACGCTCAAAGATTTCATCTTAAAAGCGCTCATCGATATCGGCAGCATCTGGTATTTTATTAAGGCCACAGTGTTGCTCGCCCTTCACCGGCCTGATCAAGATGCCGTCAGGTGTATTCCTGTCAAAAAAATGCGCCGGGCTGTTATCGAAGCGCAAACCTATCTCGTCATCTATATCGGCATTATTGTCTGGTCACTAATCGCACAGTCATGGGTGCCCATTGTGATGTTCATCCTGCCAAGAGCATTCGGCGCACCCACGCATGGCGTTATCCTCGCAACACAGCATCTTGGAATGGCGCAGGACATTAAAGACCATCGCCACACCACACGCACCATGATCGTCAATCCGATGCTTCGCGTGCTGTACTGGAATATGAATTTCCACATCGAGCATCACATGTTTCCTCAAGTGCCTTTTCATGCGTTGCCCCGATTACATCGCGCAATAAAGGATCAGTGCCCAACGCCAACGAATGGCGTCTTCGGTGCACTGCGTGAAATCATTATTATGATCCGGCATCAACGGACAGATGCCGGATTCACGACGCCTCGAGGTCTTACCGTTGACTAACCTTTCAGGCCAAAAAGCGTTGGTGACCGGTGCAGCAGGCGGTATTGGAATTGCCATTGTTCAGGCGCTGAAAAACGCAGGAGCCGTTGTCGCAGGCGTGGATAAACAGCCGAGTCATACGAGTGATTTTTCAATCATCGGAGACCTAACAGACCCGGCCTTCTCGGATCACTTGCCTGAGACTGCTGCCCAAACGCTTGGCGGACTGAATATTGTGATTAACAATGCAGGGATTATCCGTCGGGGCCCAATCACTGAGGCTTCAGATGAGGATTTCATTGACTCCTTTGCGGTTAATGTCGAGGCGCCCTTTCGAATCTGCCGCGCGTCGATCCCGCTTCTTGCGAGCGATGGGGGTGGCGCAATCGTCAACGTTGCGTCTTGCTGGGGTGTTCATCCTGGCCCTAATCATCCGGTTTATTGCATGTCAAAAGCGGCAATTGCGTCCATGACGCAATGTCTTGGGCATGATCATGCCCATCAAGGCATCCGGGTGAATGCGGTATGTCCCAATGAAGTGGATACACCCATGCTGCGGTCA
>JABHUE010000071.1 GCA_018672825.1 Pseudomonadota bacterium
AGTCGTTGGTGGACAGCCCCTGCAGCGAGTAACGTACTAACAGGAGCGTTCTGGTTGCTGACTAATCGATCCGAAAGGACGACGATATTAATCCCATCATCAACAGCGGCTTCAGCCTCGGCACAGATTCGCTCAATCGCCCGCTTCAAGCCCCCAGGACCATCCGCCTCTGGGAACGTAATATCGATTGTTGCACTTTTCCAACCGCGATAATCAAGCGCTTGCAGCGCTGCCAGATCACTTTGGGTGAGAATCGGTTGCATCAGGCGCAATCGATGACAATGCGACGGCGTCGTGCTTAAAAGATTTTTTTCAGGGCCTATAAAACACTCGAGCGACATAATGACATCTTCTCTTATGGAGTCGATCGCAGGGTTCGTCACTTGAGCAAATAGCTGCTTAAAATAATCGTAGACCAGTCTGGGTTGATCCGATAAACAGGCGAGCGCTGAGTCGTTACCCATCGACCCAATAGGATCACGTTGCTCAAGCACCAACGGAATCAGCATAAAATCCAAAGTCTCTCGGGTATAACCAAAGGCCCTGAGTCGTGGCACAAGCGTTTCTTCTGAAAGACCAGGAACATCATCCGCTTTTGGCAATTCAGACAATTCTATTTTTTGTTCAGTCAACCATTGGTCATACGGTCTTTGGTTCGTCAGACTTTCCTTGATTTCTTCATCAGGAACTAACCTGCCCTTTTCAAAATCAACCAAAAACATCCGACCTGGTTGGAGTCGACCTTTCTCTTTAATCGTGGTGGGGTCAAGCTCTAGGACTCCAACCTCGCTCGACATAATGACCCGGTCATCTGAAGTAACGTAATACCGACTCGGTCTAAGTCCATTTCGATCCAGCACTGCGCCAATGCATCGGCCATCAGTAAAAGTGACCGAAGATGGGCCGTCCCACGGCTCCATCATTGACGAGTGATATTCGTAAAATGCGCGCTTCGACGCGGTCATTAATTCATGTTTTTGCCAAGCCTCTGGAATCATCATCAAAACTGACTCTGGAAGCGTACGTCCCGTTACGGTGAGGAAATCTAGGGCATTATCCAGGCCGCTCGTGTCCGAGCAGTTCGGCTCAATAACCGGAAATAGCGCTTCGAGTTGATCACCAAAAAGATCACTCTCCATGCTTCCCTCCCGCGCACGCATCCAATTTCTGTTACCGCGGAACGTGTTGATCTCACCATTATGGGCAATCATTCTCATAGGGTGAGCGCGGTCCCAGCTTGGAAAAGTGTTAGTCGAAAAACGTGCGTGCACCATTGCAAGATGACTGACGTAATCTGATGCCTGCAAATCAATAAAGTAGTCCATCAGCTGCAGCGTTCTCAACATCCCCTTGTAGACCATTACGCGCGTTGAAAGCGAACAGACATAGAACATCTCGGACTGCGACGAAGAGTCAACTGCACACAGACGATGGCTTGCGCTTTTCCGGATCAGATAAAGTTTTCGCTCAAACTCGTCTTGACTAATATCGGGAGCCGCCTCGACCAACAGCTGCTCTATGTGGGGCTCAGACAATCTGGCAGCAATGCCGATGTCCGCGGAATCTGGTGCAACCGGCACGACCCTCCAACCCAACAAAAACTGGCCATGCTGATCGACAAGATTCTCAACAATCCGTTTGCACTTTTGACGTTGAGATAAATCTTTAGGCAGGAAAACTAATCCGGCACCAAATCTCCCTTGCTCTGGAAGATCAATGCCAAGTTCCTCGAAAATTACGCGAGATAGAAACTTATAAGGCAATGCGGTGAGGATCCCGGCGCCATCACCACTATTTGGCTGTGCCCCTACGCCTGCCCGGTGCTCCATACTCTTAAGCAATTCATAGCCATCATCGATGATGCTTCGGCTTGCAATGCCCTTGATGTGAGCGACCATGCCAACCCCGCAACTATCGTGCTCGTAGCGGGGGTCATAGAGCCCGTGTGGCGAATTCGGTTGCGTGGTCATTGATTGTGCTACTCCATTGGATGATCTTGCCATTTAACGCCGCGACACACCCGACCCACTGCGTTGTCAACGGAAGCGGGCCTCAAGATCGGGAAAGCAGCAATCTGAGCGTTAATCTGCGGGATGTCGCCGCAGATTTTTTTTATGATGGGGTCGACAAATTATAGCGACAGCTAAAATTCGCTTCAAACACAAGAGTTTTATGCCTACCCAAAAACGAGTTTTGGCGATCTATTGCCCCCTTATGGTGCAATAAAGCGTAACAGACTTAGATCGTCGAAAATTCGTTCAATACTTGAAGTAACACCTCTTCAGGGTAGTCTTCGACTAACTTTGCACACCCCAACGCATGGAGTAGTACCAACCGAATCTTTCCGCCAACTACTTTTTTATCCACCGACATGTGCTTTAGAAAATCGTCTGCGGTCATTCCCTGTGGCGGCGCCACCGGCAAATTAACGCTCAGCAATAAGCTGCGAGTTCTATCG
>JABHUE010000090.1 GCA_018672825.1 Pseudomonadota bacterium
CCAACACTCTTTCGATCTGAGTTGATTTATCAATGTTTTCAGCTTCAAGTTTTGTGTTGTTGATTAAGTCGGACTGTTTGCCCCAATCGTGACGAACTATAACCAGACCGCCTTCTCTAAGCACTCCCGGCATAATCTCCGTGAGAAAAAACCCCTTATGGGTTTCGTCGGCAAATGAAAGATTTGCAAAAATGACAATCGACCCTCGTTCTTTTAGGTCGCCGTTGCTGGGTCGGTTCTCATCGTGTGGTGAACGTGAAACGACGGGGATAGACGCTTGATCATGCTCCAGACTGTCAAGCAATTTTTCAATGGTTGAAAAAAAACGATAAGATCTAAGCGTCTTTTCAAGGAAGTGACCTGCGGCACCCGGATGCCAGTTTAAAAAAAAGAACTCAGGCGACTCAGGAAGATCAAGCGCTCGGACAATATTCGCGCCTTCCAGACGTTCATCAGAACGATCGCGCGATCGTACAGAATCTTCGCTATCCTTCATCCGACGATCTGCCTCGTGTTCTTTTGCTATTCCAGACAAACGCTTAATCTAAAAATTTAGATCAGGATCGACATGCAGATTAAAACTGAGATCCGAAACACCGAAATCTCCCACATGGCCCACCACCGGCAAACAAATGGCGTCATAACGCCGATCAATCGCAATGTTATCTCGAGCATCGTCGTCCGCGGCGATACCAATCGAAATAAAGTAGTCGCCTGGAACGAGGGAACATACAAAATCAAAATTTACGATCACGGTTTGTCCTGATTCCCCACCGAAAAACCCCATTTCACGGGAGCGACTATTAGATCCAAAGACTACTTGGCCATCGACTGTTTTTATTGTGAATCCATAAATAAGGCGATCGAGTGATGTTGTAAAAAAAACTTTGGCGGCCAACCGTATTCGGTCGCCAGTGCTAAAAAATGATTTGGGGTTACCACCACCCTCCTCTAATTTATAATCGTAAAAAAAGGCTTTCTGTTCGCCCCATCGATATTCTGCAGCGTTGTAATTTTGACGTTCAGCAAACTGATCACTGGGAATGCTTAGATCGTCTTTCCCGTGTTTCCGCCGCTCAGTATCCGGCTTGTTGTCGTCATAGCTTTGGAAGTCTAATTCGGGACTATTATCTAGATCCCGATTTTGAGTTGATGTTCCGAAGACCGCAGCAAGATTACGCTCGTCCGGAGATTGGGGGCCAAACATATCCTCCAGATATTCTTGAATGACCTGCTTTGGGTCGCCTTCAGAGGAGATTTTTCCATTTTTAAGATAAATCGCGTTCGAACAGTGAGCCTGAACGAGATCGACCGAGTGTGTGACAAACAATATTGTTTTCCCGGCTTTTTGGAGTTCTGCAAAACGACGATAGCATTTGCGCTGAAATCGAATATCACCGACCGCCAATGCTTCATCTACAATCAAAATATCAGGGTCGGTATTGATCGCAACCGCAAAGGCCAGTCTCACATACATTCCACTCGAATAGGTGCTAACGGGATGCTCTATAAAATCAGAGATGCCCGAAAATTCAACGATTTGATCGAAACGAGCATCAATTTCTTCCTTGGATATGCCAATGAGCGACGCATTGAGATAAACATTCTCCCGTCCCGAAAAAGCCGGATTAAAACCCGCGCCGAGCTCCAGCAAAGCCGAAATCCGACCCTGCACTTTCTTTGTCCCCCGTGTTGGCGTCAGAGTTCCACAAATAATCTCAAGAAGGGTTGATTTTCCAGAGCCATTCGGGCCAATAATACCAACGGTCTGCCCTTTAGGGATCGCGAGATTAACATCCGCTAATGCTTGAAAATCCGCGTGATAGGATCGCCTTTTAAGAGAATACATCTCCCTAATTCGATCAATCGGTCGGTGATAGATTTTATAGGTCTTTCCGATATCAGAAAGTTCAATTGGAAAATCAGAGGACATCCGCAAATCCAATTCGCGCCTTTTGAAACCACGCAAGTGTCGCCCAAGCAAAAACAAAGGCCGCACTAAAGTAAACCGCAAGTCCAATCCAGTCTGGAGCTTGCCCCCAAAGAACCAGTACGCGAAATTGCTCAATCGGAAACGTAATTGGATTCAGGTATAAAAACGTTTGAATCTGCTCGGGGAGCGCTGTTTTCGG
>JABHUE010000062.1 GCA_018672825.1 Pseudomonadota bacterium
ACGCCGCCATCAAAACCGGTCGACGCTCTCCCCGCCTGCATACTGGTTACGACACTAATATCTTCTGCGAATACTTCAGACCAGAATTGGTGCTGTTCTTGACGTAAATTATCAAATTGAGGCGCAAGAGATTCATCACCGACATAATAAAGCCGAGTCTCTTCTCGGGTCCGATCAAAAGACTCGGGTATCACCACCATGACAAAGAGATGATCCGGTTGAATTCCGAGCATTGTATTGGGGAACAAAACCGGATACTCCGCCTCTTTGAATTTATCCGTCGACCACTCCGGAAAAACCGGGAAATGTCCATCATTCCCCGAACCCAGGTTGTAACAATGGGATATTTGTCCTGCAAATCTGTCACTGACGTGAATATCATGATCCTGAAGCGGTGAAACACGATTAAGCGCAGGATGCACTGAAGGCAAATGATAGGCCTCGAGATAATTCTCAACTGCGAGCTTCCAATTGGCATTCAAATCCAGATGGATACGACTGTGCTGCTTGGGCAGTCTCAGCAAATCCGGGCCCGTTTTTCCCCACAGAGGCTCCCATCGATTTACCAATGGACTGATGAAAGCATCGAACGATGATGCCGTGCCGGTCAAATTAACGAATATTAAATCGTTCCATTCAGCGGTGGCGATTTCATTCAATCCAAATTCTGACTGATCAAAGTTCTCTACTTTATTGATCCCAAACCCACCAATATGAGGCGTGCGCAAAAGACACCCTGAAAGATCGTAAGTCCAGGCATGGTAGGGGCATCGGATATTCTGTTTCACCGTGCCCGGCTCGCTCACCAGAATGTGGCCTCGATGACGGCAAACATTATGAAAAACCCTGAGTCGATGATCGAAATCCCGCACCATCACCAGCGGTAGTTCCATAAATTCAACCGGATAAACATCGCCGGCATTGGGAATATCGCTTGCAAAGCCGATACACGTCCACATCGGCGCAAAAATTCGCTCACGCTCTTCGAGGAACTGCTCCCGAGTGGTGTAAAAATGATTCGGTATCGCTCGATTCATGGACTGCTCTCTTCCTGTTTTTACAGGTGAAAATAGGCAATTAACGACAATCTTTTTTTTAACATCTAATATAAAAGTAGTCCAAGATTTAACTGCCTTCTAATCAAATATGACGCTTAAACATTAGTGTGTGTCACATATAAATAAACGGTCTTTAAATGAATATCCGATAGTGAAATCAACGTGGGGTTATCTTATAAGACTATATTTTTGAATACCGAAAGAACAAAATCATTCGCTGTCAAGTACTGGGCAAACGGGTTTATCGACGGCATCTCGCTCCTCAATGCCGACGAGGTTGCCCAACACCGCGGTCATCTCGAAAAAGCAGAACACGTTTTGGGTCATTCGCTACACTATGTGAACAAAGTTCATACGGTGCTTCGCTCCGCATATGAGTTGGCAACCTCTCCCGCGCTTGTCGATCAAGTAGAGGAAATATTAGGAAACGATATCTTACTTTACAACGTGACTTATATTATCAAAGAACCCGGCTCACCAAAATTCGTCAGTTTTCATCAAGACCTTACCTACTGGGGCTTCGATGGCACAGAGCAAGTCTCCGCGTGGCTTGCGCTATCACCCGCAACTCCAGAAAGCGGGTGCATGCGAATGATTCCGGGCAGTCATCAACAAGGTCTTAAAGAGCAAGTCATTGGAGAAGATAAAGACAATGTTCTCAACTTATCCCAGACTATTGAAGACGTTAACGACGATGACATAGTCTTTTCGACGCTGAGACCTGGTGAATTTTCTCTTCATCACGGGTGGACGATCCATTCTTCCGGACCCAATCGCTCAACGGATAGGCGTATCGGCTTAAACATTCAGTACATTAGTCCCCAACTTAAACAAACAAAGTCGGACTCTGATTCTGCAATGCTGATCCGGGGTAACGACCCGTTTGGTCATTTTATTGATGATGTACCCGCCACCGAATGGCTTCTAGAAGACGCGGAAGCCTTACTGAAAGAACGCACCAAAGCCTACAAAGCTATTTCCGGAACACCGAACTCATGATCACCGTCGAATCCTGCTATCCCTTTTTTTCGCGCATGTCTGATACTTCAAAACAATATAGCCGCTTCTTTTCTACTGCTCGCCTAAGCGAATTGGCGACTAATCAAAGCGACCACGATTAAAATCATCCTCAAGGCGTTCGATATCGTCCTCTCCAAGGTAATCACCGGTTTGTACCTCAATGATCTCTAGAGGGTCGGACTGAAGATTAGCCAATCGATGCGTCACCCCACGAGCAATATAGGTGGATTGATTGGCATCGAGGTTGAACACTTTATCCGCCAGGGTAACCTGTGCCGTTCCCGACACCACGACCCAATGCTCTGCTCGATGCTGATGGCGCTGAAGCGAGAGTTTTTTACCAGGGTCCACAATAATTCGTTTCACCTGAAATCCATCGCCGGAATCTATTGACTCAAAACTACCCCATGGACGGTAGACTTGCCGGTGAGATTCCGTTTTATCTTTATCTTCCAATCGAACTGCATCGACAAGATTTTTAAGATTATCAGCATGTGATCGATTCGCAACAAGGACGGCGTCTGCTGTGTTGACAATCACTATATTATCGAGGCCGTGTGTAGCGACTGACCCGTGGTGAGCGAAAATCAAACTATTGGAAGTGCCTTGGTTTATCACATCACCAATGGTGACATTCTCCGCCTTATCTTTTTCCAACGACTCATAAATCGCTTCCCATGAGCCAATATCAGACCAGCCAGCATCAAGTGGAACCATCACTGTCTCTTTCGCTTTTTCCATCACAGCGTAATCAATAGAGTCATTCGGTGCCTGCTCGAATACTGATCTCGGCAGCCGCACAAAAACGTCGTCTACCTGCGCTTCAGAAATAGCCTGCGTACATATCTCTAGCATCTGCGGCGCATACTGATCAAACGCTTTTAGGATTGATCCCGCCTTGAAGACAAACATACCGCTATTCCAGAAATATCCACCATTTGAAAGATATGATTCCGCTGTTTGTGCGTCCGGTTTTTCAACAAACTGATCTACGGGGGCACTTTGTGCATTTACAGGCAAATCCACTTTCAAGTATCCATACCCGGTATGTGCGCGATTTGGAGCCACTCCAAACGTCACCAGAT
Source organism: Pseudomonadota bacterium (assembly GCA_018672825.1). GTDB lineage: Bacteria > Pseudomonadota > Gammaproteobacteria > Arenicellales > UBA868 > UBA868. The sequence continues at coordinate 3,164 of JABHUE010000062.1, forward strand.
GCCCCGCTTCAGCTAAATTTATAGCCCGATTAAGCGAGTCCAAAAATACAGCCTGATCTTGAATCAGATGATCTGCCGGGAATATGCCCATAATAGCCTCCCTCCCGTAGTGATCTTTTATTAATTCCGCTGCTGCTGCGATGGCCGGCGCAGTGCCGCGAGCGACCGGCTCTAATATAATTTGCGATGCGCTTTGTCCCACCTCATCCAGCTGTCCGGCAGCTATAAACCGATGATCTTCGTTACACAGTAACACCGGCTTTTCAGCGCCCTCTAACGATTGGATACGCAGGACAGTATCTTGAATGAGCGTTTTTTCACCCATCAGGGCGTGAAACTGCTTGGGAAACAGCCTGCGTGATAAAGGCCAAAGGCGAGTACCAGCACCGCCTGAAAGAATTACAGGAATCATCCTATTTAATCGGAATCTGAGTTTCTAATTTAACTGTAGTTTACAAGAGCTAACGAACAAAGTGATCAAACTGTAATCAGTGGCTATTGAAAGCAAGATAATATCTCCGAATGGAAATTTCACCTCACATGACTATGAATTCTCTAAACAGCTTTTTCGCCGGAATCTCCACAGGGATTATTATCTTTCAAAGTGTCGTTATTGCGCCATTGGTATTCAGTCAGTTAAAAGACGGCTCTGCAGGGCCTTTCCTTCGCGCTTTATTCCCCCGGTTTTTTCTTGCGTTGACCCTTTTCGCCGCATTAATAGTCGTCAATTCGATCGTTATGCAACAACCGACGTCGGCAATACTGAGTGCCGCAGCGGTGCTGGCTGGAGTTGTCGCTTATCTCATTATCCCAGCCACTAATCGAGCGCGAGATCAAGGGCGAAGCAGCGCGTTCAAGAAGCTTCACTTGACAAGCATACTGCTCATGTTGGTGATCGCCACCACAAATTTTCTGGTTTTACTGATATAGGCGAATCTATCTGCACCAGACTGATTTCTGAGCGAGAATTACCCGGATTCGCAGTTACACTCTTATTCAAGCCGTCACCGAGATTCGATACTTATCCAAATTAGCTTCAAATTCATGAAGTCGCTTCCAGATCGAACGCAACTCTGTAATGGTGGTCCAGTTATTTAAGAAAAGTGAAAAACCACCATGCACTCTTGAGAACGCGTTCGACACCTGTACCATCACACCAAGCGTTAGAGCGCCTGTAAATAATCCTGGGCCCATCGCGAGGTATGGCACGATCGTCATAAACTGGTCATACGAAGTTGACCACGCGTCAAAGTATCCATAGTGAAAATACAGGCGTTGGTAGTTACGCCTGATATCCTTAAAGAATCCACGTAGATTACCGAGATCCGCGTAATTGACCTTGTCATCTTCGCCAAGGACGAGATCCTTTCTAAAAGCGGCTTCGACTTTTTGGTTGTTGTACTCAAGCCCCGGTAATTTCCAGCCCACTATCCAAGAAATAAATAATCCGCCGATCGAGATTACGAGTGAGCCCCATACAAGAGATCCCTCGATATCACGCAAGATTGGCACGTCAACTTTGTCAGAGAGTTCATACAAGACAGGGATAAAAGCGATCAAAGTCATTACCGCTCGAACAATCTGTAGTCCGAGGGATTCGACAATTCGGGCAAACCGATTACAGTCTTCCTGAATCCGCTGCGACGCACCCTCAATCTCATGCTCGACGTCTCTCCAGCGCGGAATGTAATTAAAGGTAATGGCCTCCCGCCAGCGAAGCCCGTAAATTCGGGTGAACCACCCTGTAAAAATAGCGAGCAACACATAAGGGAACGCAATCACCACAAATGAAGGCGAGCCTTCAAAACCGTCCAAAACATATTGGATTGAAATAAGCTCTGCAAAAAACTGGTCTATTCCTACCTGGGGATTTTCAGAAAAGCTCGCTGCGTTTTGTAGTAGATCATAAAAGCCGCCGTACCATTCGTTAATAGCGACTGTCATCTGAACCTGAAGCCAAAGCGATAGAAACAGGAGCGCGCCTCCGCCATAAGCCCAAAGCGCCCACTCTCGAGATTTATAAAACGCTTTAACCATTCAGATGATCTCCCGATCGTTTTGTTGTTCTCATTTAAACATTAGTGTTGTAGCATCAACACTCCTAACAAAGTTCACGTTTTACCACACTCGACTTCTTATCGATTATTAAATTTTGGTTAGCTCCACGTTTTAAAATCCTCAAAACTCAAAATTATGTCCGAATTTGATTACATTATTATTGGCGCGGGATCAGCCGGCTGCGTGCTTGCAAACCGACTCAGTAAAGACCCCAACAACCGAGTTCTTCTTCTTGAGGCGGGACCCATGGATCATAAGTTGATGATTCACATTCCAGCCGGGGTTTATCATGCCTATAAAGATCCCAGTATCAACTGGAATTATTTAACCGAGCAGGAGCCTGAGTGCGACCAACGCCAAATTGATTTACCGAGAGGGAAGGTAATTGGTGGATCATCCTCAATAAACTCAATGGTCTATATGCGCGGGCACCCGATGGACTACGATCGCTGGGCCACGCAATTTAACCTGCCGGAGTGGCGCTGGGATCATTGCCTGCCCTACTTCAAGCGTTGCGAAACGTCAGACCGCGGCGAAAATCCATGGCGCGGCGGGGATGGACCTCTCGGTGTCACGCAGGGCTCTTTGCAAAACCCGCTGTTTGACGCCCTCCTTGAGGCCGGCACGCAGTCAGGCCAGGGAATTTCTGATGACCTCAACGGCTTTAAGCCCGAAGGCATTGCGCGCCTGGATAGCACGACTCAGAACGGGCGTAGAAGTAGCGCAGCGGTCGCGCATCTCAAACCAAACCTAAATCGACGTAATCTCACGCTAAAAACTGGAGCGTTTAGCCAACATATCATTATTGAAAATAGCAGAGCCTGCGGCGTGGTCTACAAAAAAAATGGAGTGACTAAAACCGCACGAGCGGCAAAAGAGGTGATTGTCAGTTGTGGTGCGATCAAAACTCCGCAACTATTAATGCTCTCAGGCATCGGGCCCGCGGACCACCTAAAAGAAATGGGGCAACCCGTCAGCTTAAACCTGCCTGGCGTGGGTCAAAATCTGATGGATCACATGTGTATCCAAACGGCTTTTCTTTCGAAAAAACCGGTCACGCTTCACAACCTTACAAATCCGCTAAAGAAACTGAGCGTTGGCATCGAGTGGCTTTTTAGTCGATCGGGTATTGGTATTTCTAATATCTGGGAGATGGGGGGACTGGTATATGGAAATAATTCCGCTATCCATCCCAACCTCCAGTATCACTTCTCGCCTGTCTATAGCGAATGGGATGGTCGGAGAATTCGGCTTCAGCAAGGCTACGTTCTCCAGTGTGATCAATTACGACCTCAGAGTCGAGGGGAAATCAAATTGCATTCTTTGAATCCGGATGACCGGCCCGCTGCTCACTTTAATTATTTGAAGCATCCTGATGACCTCAAAGAAATGATCGAAGGCCTGAGAATGATGGATGACTTGTTGAATCAGCCTGCATTTGATGCGTTTAGAGGAGAACGTATCGAACCTTATCCCGGGCTTCAATCTGACCAAGAACTCGCAAACTGGGTTCGAGCCAATGTATCAACCGACTATCATCCAAGTGGTACCTGCCGAATGGGTTCAGATTCGCGCTGTGTCGTGGATTCCGAGCTCAGAGTCCACGGAATAGAAAGACTACGCGTCGTGGATGCCTCTGTCATGCCGGACATCGTCAGTGGCAATTTGAACGCACCCACTCAGATGATTGCTGAACGGGCTGCAGATTTTATACTGGGACAAACACAACTTGCCCCGCAAAGTGCACCGTACCATTTTCTGGCAAACCATCAGTCAGACTAAGTGCTCAGCTTTTTTCTTGATCGACTTCCATCCAGCCAAATAATTAATCCACCAGCCGCAATTAACGAGATACCAAATAGTGCGAACCCATCCGGAAATTCATCGAAAAGCAGGTAGCCCCAAAGCAAAACGAATGGGAGAATCGTATATTCGAACGGCGCAAGAAATGAAGCCTCGGCATTGCGATAAGCATAAGAAAGCGAAAGCGCTGTAATCGAAGAAAGAATGCCAATTCCAACAAGGTAGAAAACGTCAGCAGTTTCAGGCCAGCGCCATGCTCTTAGTAAAAATTCGAGTCCTAAGTCCGCATGGCCTGCAAATTGCCCAGCTCCAGCCGTGATCCCGACCAACCCACTTACAAAAACAAAAGACGTCTGGGCCGTGACCGCAAGCAGTGGCGCTGACTCTGTTCGACCGAGATAACGCGTCGCTACGGTAAAGCCAGCGTAACAAAACGCGGCAGTTAAAGGCCATAGAAAAGCGACTTCAATGGTCTCTGAAAACGGTTTCATTACAAACAGCATACCCACCAGGCCTACGGATACCGCAACCCACCGGCTTGAACCAAATTTCTCGTCGAGAAAGGACCAGGAAAGAAAGGTGACGAAGACGGGCGCAAGAAAAACAATCGCCGACGCCTCGGCGAGCGGCAGACTTGCCAGGCCCGTATAAAAACAAACATTTGCAGTAACAAGGAGCAAGCCCCGAATCAAGTGTCCTATTGGACGCTGAGTGTGCATTGCGAGCAAACCGTAGCGCATCAGAAAAGGCAGCAGAATCATCAGACTGATGACGGCACGGGTAAAAACAATCTGATGGAGCGCGTATCCTCCACTCATCATCTTGACCACACTATCCATGATCGAAATAGATAACATGGCCATTAGTAATACTGAGATCGCTCTCAATTGCATAAATTCTTTATTCCGAAGATGACGGCGTGTCAGGTAAAAGGTCAACCGAGAGGTTTGAGCGTAAGACTGAAAATGACATATATCTAAAGATTCGATACTGTAGGAGTATTATTTAGGTGCATCGTGACATTCGACGTCACGTTTTATCCAAGAGACAGTCAACGCAAACAGCAATCTCCGAACTCACTCATGAATATCCTTTTTATTATGTGCGATCAGCTCCGCGCAGACTACCTGTCCTGCTATGGGCACCCATATCTCGAGACCCCGAACATTGATTGGATTGCCCAGAACGGACTTCGTTTTGACCGGGCTTACTGTCAAGATCCACTTTGCGGACCTTCTCGTGCCAGTTTCTATACCGGGCGCTATGTCTCGTCACATGGCGTCATGGCTAATGCTGACCCTCTAAAGATAGGAGAACTTACCCTTGGAGATTATCTACAGGACCTTGGAATGAAGGCCGTAGTGGTTGGTAAATCTGAAGGCAGATTCAATGATCGGGCGACTTTACGTTTAAATCTCTCATCTGATTCTTTAAAGGAGCAACGTTTACGAAATAATGGCTTTGTGCCATACGAGCTATTCGCTGGACTTTATCCCAACCCGATATTGCCCGTTGATCTTGGATACAGCGAATACCTCAGGAGAAATGGTTTCCCAGGTGAGAATCCCTGGGAGCAATGGGCCAACAGCGCGGTCGATGATAACGGGAATGTGGTGAGCGGTTGGCAGATGCGCAACGCACGCTATCCGGCACGCATCCCAGAAGCACATTCGGAGACCGCTTTTATTACCAACCGCGCAATCGACTTTTTAGACGAAGTCGAGGCTAACGAACAGTGGTGCATGCATCTCAGCTTTATCAAACCCCATTGGCCCTATCTCGCGCCCTCACCCTATCACCAATCTTATGGAGTAGATGCTGTCATCTCCCCAATCCGGGATTCAACTGAGCGCGAAAATCCTCATCCAGTTTACGAAGCCTTCATGGCTCAAGACTACAGTCAAAATTTTTCACGCAATGAGGTCCGTGAGACGGTCATTCCGACCTATATGGGACTTATCAAACAACTTGACGATCAAATTGGTCGTGTCATTAAAAAACTGGAATCTAAAAATCTACGAGAAAGTACGGTCATTGTGTTCACCAGTGATCATGGTGATTATCTCGGCGATCATTGGCTAGGTGAAAAGGATCTTTATCACGAATCTTCAATTCGAATCCCCCTGATTATCAGCGACCCGTCATCTAGTGCTGACAGCACCCGCAACACATCAACCCAACAACTGGTTGAATCAATCGACTTGGTGCCAACTTTAGTGGAGTGCGCAGGCGGAGAAACGGTTGAAGAGCGGATGGAGGGTCAATCGTTGCTTCCACTCCTTCGCGGTAGTGGAAAAGATTACCGTCCCAAAGCGTTTGTCATTAGCGAAATTGATTATGGAGATCGAGGCCCGCGTACGTTACTCAATGTACATCCCTATGAGTGTCGCGCGTGGGTGATCAGAACCCCTCAGTGGAAATATGTTTTGCATGAGCGATTTCGACCACAATTATTTGATCTTTTCAACGATCCGCATGAATTTAGAGACCTGGGAGAAGAGTCTAGGCTCGCCTCTGTACGCGCTGAACTCCATGAATCGATCTTCAAGTGGCAACGAAATCTAAAAACCCGCACCGAGGTACAACCCTGTCATCTAGAACTCCGCGGTCACCCAGATCGTGATGAGAACGTCTTTGGAATTAAAATTGGTCACTGGTAAGTTCAGAGAAATGTCAGTTCAAGAATTTGTGCCATGGCAATCGCAGACTCTTTTCTCTTCTCAAGTCTAATTGGAGGTCTTTAAGATATGTTTTCAAACCGTATCGCCCAACTCAAAAATAAACTTGGTGAGTCTGGAATCCATACCGCATTAATTACAGATGACGATAGCGTGTATTACTACACTGGATACTACGACTACCTGCATATGGATTTTGGACGCCCGACAATACTCGTCGTCGATGTACAAGGGGATACCGTACTCATTACACCCGAGATGGAAGCTTCGCTTGCCGAAGCCAATGCGTGTGTTGATCGAATCAATCTCTGGAACGACGGACTGGGTGACGAATGGCGCACATCTCTCCCTGATTTATTAAAAGGCGATGCTGTGATCGGTATTGAGCCCGATTTAGTGCCACCGCCTGTTTATCAATACATTCAATCCGTCATTGCAAAAGAGCGTTTAACCGACATCACGCCAATCATCAGCGACATGCGAATGATCAAATCCGACGTCGAGCTGCAAATGGCCCGTCACGCAGGCCAGGTCGGCGTTGCCATGATGAACGCCGCTCGAGCCACGATTGTCGATGGCGTCCCCGAATATGAGATTTCACTCGCTGCGACCATCGCTGGCACCAAAACGGCGGCAGAGATCTTAGAAAATCACTACCCAAACAGCATGATGTCGCCCAGCATTCATTTTATGCAGATCATGGCTTCGGGTGACCAAATAACCATGACCCACCACCGCAACAGTACGAAAAAAATTAAACGCGGTGAGCCTGTTTTCCTGTGCTTTTGTGGAATGACCAATTTCCATCGCTTCAAGCTTGGATTTGACCGCACGTTCTGGGTGACAGAGATTAGCGATCCATCTCAGATAAGCGCATACGAGACCGCTGTTGCCAGTCAGGCCGCTGCGTTATCTATACTGAAACCGGGTATTCGCGCTGAGGACGTGCATCGTGCCTATGCCGAAGTGATCCAGAGCGCGGGATTCGAATACCCGTTCCGATGTGGACGCGCCACGGGATTCAGCTTTTTGGAGCGCCCCCAACTCGTCTTCGGTGATACGACTATTTTGAAGCCAGGCATGGTGCTTGCTGTTGATGGATCAGTTACCGTGCCCGGAAAATTCCGGGCGCAGGTCGGTGATAGTTTTATCATTACCGAAACAGGTTATGAACAAATCACGTTTCACCCCAAGGCCATTGATGAAATCATTGTCTAGGCCTGACCACGTTCAGGATAATCGCGCTGCATCAGAGCAGCTGAAGCATTGTTTCGGCATCGCTTATTTTGAATTCCCGTGGCGCCTCAACATTGAGATGGGTAACGACACCATTTTCAATAATCATGGCATAACGAATCGACCGTTCTCCAAAACCGGCACCGCTCATGTCTACGAGGAATCCCAGTTCGCGGCTTAAATCCCCGTTGCCATCCCCCACCATCATCACTTTGCCGTCAGCGCCCTGCGCTTTACCCCAGGCATCCATCACCCAGGCGTCGTTGACCGACAAACAGATGATCTGATCGACGCCTTTTTGAGCGAAAGCTCCAAATTGATCGATAAAACCCGGAAGATGTGAACGAGAGCAAGTCGGCGTAAAAGCGCCTGGCAACGCGAACAGAACAGTTTTTTTATCTGCGAAAAGCTGGCCAGTCTCATGTGACTCCGGTCCAGAATCTCCCATGACATAAACGGTCGCGCTCGGTATGTTTTGTCCAATCTCAATGCTCATGAATTACTCTCTTAAAAGGGTTTAAAAAAATCGATGGGCGCAGTATGACTCAACTGTGGCTCGCTCAACGTGACGAGATCGCGCCTAGCGCAGCGCTCGCAAGCCTTGCGGCGGCGGGATCTGCGCGACTCGTCAGAAGGACTGGCACAGACCCTCCCAGCACAATCCCACCCGCGCACGCACTCATAAAGTAGACCATCATTTTAAAAAGCGCGTTACCCGTTTCAATCGTGGGCACAACGATAATGTCGGCATGACCCGCAACACTATGATCAATTCCTTTTAACTGCGCTGAGCTCTCCGAAACAATGTTATCAAATGCAAGGGGTCCAAACACCTCAGCCGCCGTATTCTGTTTAGCGAAATACTCAGTGAGTTGCTGGCATTCCTTTGTGATAGGCATCGCATCAACGACTACCTCAGAAGCCGCTAATAAAGCGACTCTAGGTCGACGGCAGCCTAACTTTTGAGACAGTTCAATCGCATTTTCGATAATTTCAATGCGGGTCTCAATGTCAGGCGCCACATTTAAAGCGCAGTCTGTCAGTAAAAGCGAATCGTCCCGGTCGGGCAGGCTCATATGAAAGACGTGGGAAAGGCGTCGACCCGTTCTAATGCCGCTTCCCTTCGCTAAGAGCGGTCGCATAAAGGCATCTGTATGGATATGCCCTTTCATTACCATATTGACCGAGCCGACATGGGCTAAACGAGCGCCTTCTTCTGCGGCTTCATTCTCACCATTAGCCTCAATACACTCAAGAGCGCTAATGTCCCACCCAATATTCTCAGCCGCTTCCGAGATTTTTGCCAGACCGCCGATTAGGACCGGTTGAATAATGCCAGCGTCGAAAGCCTGGCGAGCGCTGTCAAGCGCGATTGCATGATCAGCCGCCACGATAGCGGTCGAGACAGGTTTAACTTCAGTCAATTGCGACAACAGCATCGAGGGACACTGAATTAATCTCTCGCTAAGAAAGTGCTTCATAATTTGCAACGCTTAGAATAGCGCCTCTCAATCCTCACCCCGAAACAACAAGGTCCTTAATTATCTTTACTTACGGTTTCCACGAGTTTCAGGCGCTGAATTTTCCCAGAAGGACCTTTCGGCAACTCATCCATGATATGAAAAGCACAGGGTGTTTTAAAACGTCCCAAATGTTTTTCGCAGTGCGCGCTTAACGCCTTCAAATCAATCACAACGCCCGGGCTAGGAACCAGACAAGCGGCAATCTCTTCGCCATAGTTGTCATCTGCGATACCGATCGCCGCAGCTTCTAAAATGCCAGGAAACTGATACAGGATATCGTCGATTTCTCGTGGCGCAATATTCTCGCCCCCTTTAATAATCAGTTCTTTGATGCGCCCAGTTACAAAAACATATCTGTCCTCATCAACCCGTCCCAGATCACCCGTGCGATACCATCCGTCTTCAGTGAAAGCCTCTGCCGTCTTGTCGGGCGCGTCAAGATAATGTGACATTAAATTTGGACCTCGAACCTGAATTTCCCCCTCGGCGTTTATCTTAGTAACCACTGCGCTATTATTAGCGACGCGAACCTCATTACCACAAGGTTTACCCGGTGAGCCGATACGATGCCCTTCTGGATTAAGCGGATTAGTCAAAATCGGGGCCGCTGTTTCAGTGATGCCCATCGTCTCAACCAATGGAATACCAAAACGCTCGACAAATGCGTTATGCACCGCAGGGGGTAGGGCCGCTGACGCCGATCGTCCAAACCTAACCGCGTTCAGGTGGTCTAGAAGAGGTTGGCTCTCTTTATCCTTGGCCCCCAACAGATAGGAGATAATCGTGGGCACCGCGCTAAACCAAGTGCACTGATAACTGATTATCCAATCCCAAAATTTTGAGACCCGAAATCGACTCGGCATCACAACTGATGAGCCGCTCAAAAGCGGCGCCATCACCGTCACTACCTGTCCATTAATATGGCATAGCGGTAACACGCACAGCGCTCTGTCCTTATCTGTGAGATGATGCGCCGCCACAGTATTTGCGCCACCCGCCAGCAAGCTTGCATTAGAGTGGATGACACCCTTTGGTCTGCCGGTCGTTCCGGACGTATATATCAGCAACGCATCATCCAACGCAGAAGGCCCGGTCAATTCAACCGGGGATGACAAGCTAGGCAACTCCAATCCCTGATTTAGCGCACCACTGACTATTTTCAACTCCGGCATTTGATCTTTTTTTATTTCCTCTGCCAGCGCTCTATTTTCCTCATCGACAAAAACGATCTGAACCATAGAGTGACTGAATACATAGCGCAGAGCACTTTCGCCGGCCACCGGATTGAATGTGGCAACGGTATAGCCGCTGTACATCACGCCTAAGAAAAGCTCCAATGCCGCTCGACCATTTCCACGCAACATGCCTACTCGCGAACCTGGGTTTATCCCCTGATCCAAAAGATATTGCGCCAATTGTCGAGAGGTTTCCTGAAGTTCGGCCCAGGTGATCTGGCTATTTTCATCAGGAAAAACAGCAAAGACTTTTTCAGGTTGAATTAGCGCGTAGTGATCAATAATGCTTTGGATAGTCAGATTACGGCAGTCTCGTACTTCAGCGAAATCCATGGGCGCCCTATTTCCCATAGCGCGACCAGTACCCGATTAAGAAATCATCAGGAGATATTGTTTGAGGCTTGATTCTACTGACTACGCGAACCGTATTAATAAAATGTCGATAGTTCATGTTCTCACTGATACTATTGCTGCCCCAGCTACCACAACCCATCGAAAGCGAAAAAGGCAGCGCATTATCCAAACTGCCGCCCGTTGCAAAGCAATGAGCCTGATTAACAATCACGCGGCAGGTCGGAAGGTTCAATCCAATCTCTAAGGGACGCCCTTCTTCTGAGGTATGAATCCCGACCGAATGTCCGGCACCTTGATACGCATAAATCTCGTCTACTTTCAAAAGCGCAGCTTCAAAGTCCGGCACACGATACAGTGCAAGAACCGGGCTTAATTTTTCACCCGAGAATGGATAATCAGCACCAGTGCCCGATTCCTCAACCAAAAGCACCCGCAGATCAGCCCCCCCAGAGTCTGAAAGTCCTGCCATTTGCGAAATCTCTTTTGCACTCCGCGCAGTTACTTTAGGATTAAGTTTTCCATTTATCCACATCAATTCCTGAAGTTTGGCCTTCTCGTCGCCCGTTAGAAGGTACACACCACGCAAAGATAATGCTTCAAGTAGTGGACCGACTGCGCTTTCCACAACAACAATGCTGTTTTCTGATGAGCAACTGGTCGCGTTATCAAAAGACTTGGACGCCACGATACTTTCAGCTGCCTGTTGATAATCAGCAGTCTCATCGATGATAACGGCAACATTACCTGCGCCTACTCCTACAGCGGGGGTTCCGCTCGAGTAGGCAGCACGGATATTGTTTTGAGAACCCGTAGCGACGATCAAATCAACCGACTCCATCAGCGCCTGAGTCGTGGCTTTGTTTATCGGACGGGGTAATTTTTGAATCAAATCTACGGGTGCGCCCATCTTCTCTAACGCCTCACGAAACAAATCTACCAACTCCCCACATACCGCTTCGCCTCGAGGTGAAGGCGCAAGAATAATTGCGTTTCCTCCCTTAAGTGCATTCATCACCTTATTTGTTGGGGTCGCAACCGGATTCGTGGAGGGTGTGATTGCACCAACAACACCGATCGGTCGTGCAATTTCAACAAGACCTCGCTCTGAATCTGTTGCGATCACGCCAACCGATGGCGCGCCTGTTAAGTCTCGAAGCAGTCCCAACGTCTTCCGATAATTTTTTGTAAATTTATCGTCAATATCACCAAGACCCGTGTCTTCGACCGCACGTTCAGAAAGATGCTGGTTTCGAACAGGTTCAAGCACCACCCACGCAATCGCAGCAACAACATCATCGACTTCGGATTGATTAAATTTCTCGTATAAAGCTTGAGCTGTCCTTGCTTTCGCAAGCAAATCGGCCACAGTAGGATCGATAGTCATAGATTCATTCTAATTTGGTAAGAAAACGGCGTTTACTTGGCGATGCAGAGCGGCATTAATCAGAAGTTCAAAGACACATCCTTATGATCTGCAGTGCAGCTTGCCACAAACAGTGCCTGCTCTTTTGTCAACTTAGCCTGTTGCCTGAGACCAATTGTCTTGCTGACTAAGACATCGATTTCTTCAAGCGGGCTCGTAAGATCAGCGAAGGCTTTTTCCCGCCATTCAACCTCACCTCTAAAAAGGGCAATCGCTTTTCCCATCTCAGAAAGCGCTTTTTCCACATTAGGATTGTCACCTCTGAGCGCCTTGCGACTTTTATTAACCCGAGATTTGATCTTGCTCGTGCCATCAACACGACCCAGCGCACTTCGAAGATTCTTAAGCTGCTGCATGGCAATATCCGGGCTAAGCGTTGGCAAATCTTGATACATGTTTTCAAGTTGCATACCGAATTTTTTAAGTGCTGGAGTCGAGTTAATCAATCTTTGAATTTCGACCAAAGCCATGTAAGCGTCATCAACGTTACGGCGATAAGCATTCACTTTGGTTTTATCGTCTTTCAGGAGCACAAGGTAAGCTGCATTCCGATCTGTCCATATTTCAGGTATTTCGTTTTCAAGAACGATTTTTTCTGAAACCATTTTATTAACATCACTATTGAGATCCTCTACTGAAATCTCTGAAGCTTCGCCACGCTCAATGCGGCCCAACGTTTGCTCGATCTTGGCAATATCCCGCTCCAATCTTCGAATCCGATTTTGAATAAACCTCACTCTTTTATGTAACGGTCGATATTCCGCTTCTACTTCGGCCTTCGCAGCATGGGCATTCTTGACGTCCTCTACGAGGGGAAATGTCGCTCGAATATTTGACGCAACCAAATAAAGTTTTTTGCTCACATTGTCTGGCAAATAATCCGACCGGATACCGTCAAGCCGGCTGGCAGCCGCGTTCAGTTCATTTTCTTCAGTCAGGTATTGATTAAAAACATAATCCTCCAAACAATCCTGAAGCTTGGGATTCATGGGCGGTGGCGAGGCCTCCGAGGTCAGATACATTCTTGCAGGAAGATAATTCACCAAACTTGGCAGATAGCCGACAACAGCCAGCCCGACGAGCTGCAACCCAATAAACGGGATAACGCCTTTATATATCTCTACCGTTTTAACAATTTTAGCTGCCACACCGCGCAAATAAAACAATGCAAAACCAAAAGGTGGCGTTAAGAATGAGGTCTGAATATTCAGTCCGATCATGACGCCCAACCAGACTGCCGTAATGTTTGCACTCGGGTCCATCAGCAATATAGGCGCAACGATAGGAACAACGACAACCGCAATTTCAATAAAATCGAGAAAAAACCCAAGAACAAAAATGACCGCCATTACCACAATGAATTGTGTCCAGAATCCTCCAGGCAAGCCCGTGAGGTACTCCTTAACTAAAACTTCACCGCCAAACCCCCTGAAAGCCGAAGTCAGCATTGCCGCGCCAATCAAAATAATAAAGACCATCGAGGTCGTCTTAGCCGTCTCGATCATGACTCCATTGAGAATGTCATAGGTCTTATGCGCCCGCCAAAGACTCATCAGGATTGCCACTGTAAGACCAGCTACCGCAAGTGACGCCGCAACCACCGCAGTAACCTCAGCAGGCGATGACACCGTGCGAATATTAATGGGAACAAAATATAATGTGACCGCTAACAGGCCGATGGACACAACGGCCAGAATCGCTGGCACATAAGCATCCCGCCGACCGGCCGCCATACGATAACCGCTCATAATCAGGGCGCCGATTGCGCCAATAGACCCCGCCTGGTTAACCGTCGCGATACCCAGAATGATTGATCCCAGCACCGCAAAAATTAGCGTCAGCGGTGGAATCAACGCTAATCCCACACTGCCCCAGAATCTCGCGTCATATCGTCCATCATAGGGAACAGGTGGTGCCGTTTGCGGTCGAAAAAATGCAGAAACCAGTATGTACAGCATATATAAACCCACAAGCACCATGCCCGGGATAAAGGCGCCCATGAACATCTCGCCAGCGCTTGTAGAGACGATATCAAGCTCAGAGGGCATCGAAAATTCACCCGTCGCCGTTTTGTACATTGCCTTGCGCGCGGTACTTGCGATATCAGACGCGCTGGAAAGCTGATCAGCCAGGAGAATCAGAACGATCGAGGGCGGAATAATCTGTCCCAGCGTGCCCGAGGCACATATCGTACCGGCTGCGAGCGGTCTTGAATAATTATGCCGAAGCATCGCCGGCAAAGAAATGAGTCCCATTGCAATCACGGTCGCACCCACAATTCCGGTCGTTGCAGCCAACAAGGTGCCGACGAATACCACTGAGATTCCAAGTCCGCCCGGAATTGGCCCAAAGAGTCGCGCCATCGTGACAAGTAAATCTTCTGCGATCTTTGATCGCTCGAGCATAATCCCCATAAAGATAAATAAAGGAATTGCAATCAAGGTATCACGTTCGACATCCCAGTAAAGACTCCGGAAGTTGGTTACCCCTGCCGTCAGCCATTCAACAGGCCCCCCTTCGAGGAAATATGCACTCACATTACCTTCGAAGAGGTAGCCGAAAAGCGCAGCAAGACCCATGCTAACGATCGCAGAGCCCGGCAGCGAAAACGCCACGGGGAACCCTGAGCTCAGCGCCACGATCATCAAAATAAACAGGACTAGTAGAAAAAAGACTTCCATATCGTTTGTACGCTAATCGTTCAGACTGGTCCGGACGAAGTATTGATACCATTTGCAGGCAAGCGTTCATCCTTGCCTTCTTCATCTTCAGGCGAGGGCTCACCAATTAGGTCGGCAACATTGGATAACAAGTAACCACAGAACTGAAACAACATCGAGATTGAAAATACAACCAAAAAACCAACCATCAAATATTTCACATACATCCCAAAGCCTTGCTGATAAATCTCAAAACTGTGTAACGGGCTGTTGAGACTGCTTCCTTTACCCCACATACCGGTAACCAAAATTGACCAGCACAATGGCAGACCCAAAATAATTACGCCGACCGAATTCGCCCACGCTTTTCCTTTCTTTGAAAAATTCGTATAGAGAACATCTACCCGAACATGCCCTTCCGTGACGAGTGCGTAAGCGCTGGCGAAAAGGAAAAGTCCAGCGTACCAGAACCTGACAAGATCTCCTTGAAAGGGTTGCTCGTAAGAAAAAACAAAACGACTAATGACAATCGAAAATTCGGAGAGCACCACCAAGAGCGTCAACCAAATAAATCCCAGGCTTCGGTTAAAAAATGCAATCACAAAACCGAGTAAAAGCAGCGGGTAATGAACATAGGTACCTCGAAAAATCGGTCGACCTAAAGATTTAGCCATGTCATCGCCGACCCATATTTTGAGCCAGTCTTCAACCCGGAGAAAAGAGATAAAAATATCAACAACGCCAATAAGCACGAGACCCCAAAAACAGCCCCGAACAATAAACGCGGCGCTTTGGCCCAGTCGATCTGCATCCACTCTGAGTGGTAGGTTTTTACGACCACGAACATAAAACGCCACGCCGATTATTAGGATGATCCACCCCCCGACCTGCAACCAACCTTGGGTCTGCACCGCGGGCGACAGAGAATCTGCGTCTGAGCTCAGCCAGTTTGAGAAAAGCGCAAGCACGCCTGGCCAGTCCTGCCAAAAGATCAGATAGTTGTTGAGTAAAAATAACAAACCCAACATCGGAAGGAGCAACGCGAAAAACCGCATCACATTTGCAGTCTTCGGCAACTCGGTTTTAGATGGCGTCATCTTCTAGTAAGAGTGACTACTCAGGACCAATGCACCCGATGGTCGCCGATTGACAGATCGGGTGCGAGGAAAAAGCGGAGCCCCAGGGCTCCGCTCTGTCTCCAGTCCGTGGCAGGCGATTAAATCTCTACACCAAGGACTCTATTACGTTGACGTAAATAGGGCTGATCGGAAAGATTCATCCAACGACCCACATCTTTTCGTGTTGCGGCAAAACTCTCATGAATCCTGTTCGCCAAGTCACTGTGTGCGCGGACTTCATCAAAGACCTCTTCTGCCGCCTCACCGAATGCGTCGTAAACGTCATCGTTGAATTCTCGCACCTGCACACCCTGCTCGGTGATCAGCTTGTCGAGTGCGGCGCCGTTTTTAGCGTTGTACTCCGACATCATACGAGAATCTTCCTGAGTGGCGGCAGCTTTAATCACAGCCTGATCCGTTTTCGACAGACCGTCCCACCAACTCTTGTTCATGCCCACTGCAAGCATCGAAGCCGGCTCGTGCATACCCGGGAAGTAATAGTATTTAGCAGCCTCGTAGAATTTCATATAAGAATCATTCCAAGGTCCCACCCACTCTGTGGCATCAATCGCGCCCGACATCAGGTTTTCATAGATCTGACTGCCTGGTAGAGAGACTGGTGACGCGCCCAACTTAGCCATCACATCACCGCCTAAACCCGGTATGCGCATCTTAAGGCCTTTCAGATCATCCGGAGAATTGATTTCCTTTCGAAACCAACCGCCCATCTGAACGCCTGTGTTACCACAGGTCAAGCATTTAAGACCAAAATCAGCAGATAGCTCATCCCACAATGCCTGACCGCCACCCCAATTAATCCACGCGTTCATTTCACTGTATACGAACCCAAAAGGAACGGCGGTAAAGTACGCCCAGCCCGGATGCTTACCTTTCCAGTAATAATCTGCCGCGTGATACATCTGCGCGTTCCCAGATGCCACTTCATCGAAGGAGTCAAACGGTTTTACCCGCTCTCCACTCGCATAATAGGTTACATTCAGCCGCCCATCTGAAAGCTCACTGAGACTGTCAGCGAAACGCTGTGCGCCCGTTCCTAGACCGGGAAAATCACGCGGCCATGTCGACACCATCGTAATTTCAGTGCGTGCCTTAACAATAGCTGGGGCTGCAAGCGTACCCGCTGCAACGGCGGTTCCTGCACCTGCTTTTTTTAGAAAATCACGTCTTTTCATGATTCCTCCTCTTTTGGTTAATTTTTAAAATGCAGGCTACCGATAAACAATAGATAAGCCAGCTTTTTCTAGTATCGCAACTAAAAGTGCTTAAAACAACAAAATTCTTGCGTGTTTTTCCAGTGTCTAAACGGCATTGCGATTGGCTTTTCTGAGTATTTCACTAGGTAATTAGAACTCTGGCTCTCAAAAGAAAAATCGCTCTGGCGCAATTAAATCGCAATCTACTAGACTAGCAGTTGAAAAATGAACTTTTAATCGGACTGAAGAGTTATGAATCAACCCTTGAAAAATTTGCCTGCGACCGCTCAAACCATGGCGATGAAAGGGGGTGGCTATTACAGTCAACGCACTCGAGGCGCAAAAGACGTTATCGATAACGCGGTCAAAATGCTGCTCGATGCCGCTCAAGTCGTTCCAGAGCCATCAAAAGGACAACCCATTCGACTTGCCGATTTTGGCGCAGCCGATGGCGGCACCTCGGAGGCGGCTTGGCGAAAATGCATTGAACATCTCCGAGATCGGTTTGCGCAAACACAAGTTCAAGTGACTTATACCGATCTACCCAGCAATGACTTTAGCGCCTTGTTTAAGAATTTATTAGGATTTGGTTCGTCGGGCGCTAATACTTTTCTGACAGACATTGAAAACGTGTTTGTTAATGCCTGCGGAATTGGATTTCATGAGCAACTCTTGCCCAATGAGACACTTGACATTGGATTCTCTGCCACTGCAATGCATTACATCTCGGAAAAGCCCTGCACAATTAATGATCATGTTCATATGGTTGGCGCATCAGGCGACTCGCTTGCAGCATTTGCGCAACAAGCTAAACGTAACTGGGAAGACCTGCTGCTCGCCCGAAGCCGAGAACTTAGACCCGGAGGGCGTCTCGTCATCCTTAATTTTGGAATTGATGAGCAAGGCCGTTATCTGGGAAATACTGGCGGTATCAACATGTTTGATACTTTCGCTGAGCTTTGGAGCAACATGCGTAAAGAAGACATCATCACGTCGGATGAATTTAAAAATACGGGGTTTCCGCAGTACTACCGCACCGTCGAAGAATTTTGCGCACCGCTTACAGATCAATCCTCGGCGGTTTATCAAGCCGGGCTCAGACTTGTCTCTGCAAAGACAGGTGTTCTGGACTGCCCTTACCGACGCGCATTCGATGAGGCCCAAGGATCCATGTCAAACCGCGAATTCGCCGTGAGTTACATTCCGACGCTTCGATCGTGGAGTGAAGCGGTATTTGTAAATGGACTCTCAGGTGAACGTCCTCAGGAAGAAAAAGATCAAATCGTTGACCAGTTCTATCAACGTTATGAAGATCGGGTTGCCGAAAATCCTGATGGCCATGCCATGGACTATGTGCACTGCTATTTAGCTATGGAAAAGGTGCGTTAGACCACTAAATTCGAATGAGGATCGGAATCTGCCTGATCCTCAACGTCAATCAATAATGGTCGCCACAAGCACGCATTAACCGCATACCGCTAAGATAAGTCACCACATTTTTAAAATCCTGCTCTGTCCAAGATGCCAACAGCTGAGGCATCATTGGCGCCACCCGAACGCCACTCTTGAATTGAGATAAAGCAAGCTCAAGATAGGCGGCTTTTTGGCCCACGATGCGGGGGGCATAGTGATGGAAACTATCATGGCAGTGACCGCAGTTGGACTGCGCGTACTTGTCACGCCCCGCGGCGAATTCTTCCTGAAAGCCATCTCGACCGTAATCAATTTGTAGATCAATCGCGCAAGGGTCCTGACTGGCCAGATATTGGGCGAGCGCGGAAATATCCTCGTTCGATAATCCAGATGCGATCTCGTTCATACTAGACATGATCTGATCGATCCGGCCACCCAGTTGAAAGGCCTCTAAAGACCGCGCGATGTAAGCGGGTTCCTGGCCAAACAGAACCGGTGTTTTAAGATCCACTGCTGCGTTCCCATGACAGCTAATACATTGGGCTTCGAACAACTCTGCGCCGCGACTCCCTTCGGCCGCGGCGACAAAGCTAACGGTACAACCCAGAATTAAAATTAATCTCTCTACTAACGTGCGCATGTTTTTGCTTCTCCCAATTTAACTAAATTATACCGACGCGAAGCGCGCCTAAATGGCCTTCTGATTCCACTGTCGAGATTGGGCAATGATTACGCCCAAAATAACCAAAACTGCGCCCATTATTCGAGCCGGTTGCCATGCCGCATCAAATAAGGTCACAAGAATAACCATCACATAAAAAGGCGCTGCGTTCATATGAAATGATGCGATCATGATCCCCAGCCTGCCAGCACCGATAATCCATAACAATTGCGCAATCCCTGACGATGGCAACAAAAATATGAAAAGGGGCCAAATAACCGATGGCGTTACAGGGCCGATCTGCACTTCGACCGAACCAGCTGCCAAAAACCCCAAATAAAGTCCAAATGAAACGACGGCACCGCCGATCATTGTCACTGTCGTTTGACCTGTCGCAGTCAGATCACCAAGTTGACGAGTGGTGGCACGTGTTGCCCACGCAAAAAGAAAAATTGCTAAAAAGCAGAGCACGACCC
>JABHUE010000088.1 GCA_018672825.1 Pseudomonadota bacterium
AGCGTCTCATCAAACTCCATTGTCACCGGTGGAAAAGCACTCATCTCACCATATTGATCCCGTGCCACCACGACAGCGACCTCGGTACAATTGGGCAAGGCGGGCTCGATAACACTCTCTGCTGGCCACAGACGGTCGAGATCTTCCGCATTCCATAGGATCTGCACTCCTTTACCATCATAGCCCCCCCGTCGGACTTTCTGAACAACCGGCGCGCAAAAACCTTCCTTTAATAGATCATCCAAATTCGCCTGCTCGTCAATAAGTATGAACGGCAGGGTTGGCAGCCCCTGATCACGCAACCAGGTTTTCTGAACCCCTTTATCTTTGATCAATCGCAGCGTATCAACGCTGGGATGCACTTTGACCTTGCCGTCATTAACCGCATCGCTCAATAAATCAAGAGATTGGTCTGGCACCGCCTCGAGTTCAAAGGTGATAACGTCACTGCACTCGATCAATTTCTGAAGCGCTGACAAATCGTCAAGGCCCGCCGTAAAGTCGCGCTCAGCAAAGTAGGTTGCGGGACTTGTCGCGTCATCTGTCAACACGACGCCTGACACCGAAAGCCGATTCGCGGCTTGGCATAGCATCATCCCCAATTGTCCACCACCGATAATGCCAACACGCTGGGATTTTATGTCTTTCGGTTCAGTCATCAAGATCAAGGTGCTCTTCAGTCACCGGGGTTTAGCATCGATGCTTGTCATCTGAAAATCAGGAGCAACAAACGTCACCGACCGCTGATGGGAAAAACTAAATTATAGCGAAGCCCTCTAGCGCTACGCTGCTGTAAGGCCATTTCTGTCTGACCCTAATTGACTCACCCTTTCAGATAGCAGTCGATAAATTTTCAAAAGGACCTGTCACGGCAAGCGTTAAGCCTTCCCACTGAATATTCAAAAACAACCATTTACCGTCCGGCGAAAAACATATTCCCGTCACTTCACTATCGCCACCATTAACCGCGTTGCGCGCTACTGGTATCGCTTTCCCGTCGGGTCTAATCAGAAAAATACCATTCGGGCTTTTACCATCTTCCGCGACAAATACACCGCCCCAAGGGGCAACGGTAATGTTATCCGGACGATCCAAAGCATCCTCTTTATCTGCCTGCGCGATAAGGGTCAAACGATCATCCTGGCCACTCACGCTCATATCCAGCCGATAAATCTGGCCACGTTCGGCTGGACCTCCGTTCGTGGAACAAAAGTAGGCGCTCCCACCGGCAAAAAATGCGCCTTCGCCGCGTGAAAACCGCGCGGCGCCCAGTTCCTTTGCTTGCTTGCGAGTGGGCATCGTGGTTGCACTTGGATCATTGATCGGGACCCACTCGACATCAAAATAATCCCCAAGCGCCTTGCCACTGGACAGATCAAACTCAGGTAAACCCTTGACCTTCAGTGCCTGCAAATCACCCTCGGCAAACGGCGAATGTTGCGCATAAGGCACATGTCGATAAATGGCGCCTGTGTTTTTATCTTCCGTCAAGTAAGTCATCCCGGTAGCGGGATCAAACGCCGCGGCTTCATGAGAAAACCGACCGAATGAACTCAACCGATGAGGCGCCTCGAGACTTGAGGCCGTGGGGTCACATAAAAATACATAGCCGTGGCCGTCCTCTTCGGTTTCTTCACAACTCAGCCAGCCATACGGACTCGCGCCCCCAGAACAGTTCCGAGAGGTTCCGGTCAGAATAAAGTTAGTTGATTTCACGGCCGCATTTGATCGATCCAACACTAGCCGGGTCACCCCGCCCGCGTGGGTCGATGAAAATCCGAGCGTTTGATCCGCCGGCACGCCCTCATCAATTTCATGATTACGCATCAACACCCATTCACTGTCGCCATGGGCAAAACACGCCATGCCGTCTGGCGCCGATGGCGCCAAAAAACCATCGCTCATAAGATCACCCGTTCTTTGTAGAATTCGATAGGAAAACCCTTCGGGCAGATCAAGAACACCGAGAGGATCTGCTACGAGCTGCTCGGGTAAGGGGGTCTTTTTCTTCGCTCGATAAACCCAACCCAGCGCAGCCAACCCGACCACAGCACCAGCGCTAGCCCCAATAAATTTTCGACGCGATAAATTCTTGGGCATCACCCGTCCCGCCATTAATCGTGATCAGGCGCCACGACCATCTGGGCGATGACAGCGTGAGGGGGCTGTTCCAATGCAAAAATGATGCAGCGGGCAATATCTTTTGCTTCGAGGCATTGTCCATAGGCATCATAAAAAGCACCGCCACGATCACTGTCTGAAAATCGCGTCGCCGCAAAGCCTGTTCGCACCATACCCGGCAGTATCTCCGAGACACGTATTCCCTTTCCCGCGTACTCTTGCCGGAGCGTCTCGCTAAATCCATGGACCGCGTGTTTACTGGCCGCGTAAGCCGCGCATCCTGGAGCACCATTGAGACCCTGGGTCGAACCCAAATTTACGATGTGGCCGTCGCCCTTTTCAATCATGCCAGGAATACATGCAGCGGTAACGCGCATCAGGCCCGATACGTTGATATCGATCGTTCCGACCCACTCATCAATGCGGCCTTGATCAAATGATTGTCGCCCCCCAACATCGCTACCCGCGTTATTCACAAGAATATCAATTGATCGCCATTCGTCAGGAATACGATCCATCAAGCTCTCAACTGATAAACGATCAGCGACATCCACGCGGACGGCGATCGCCGGCCCCGGCAATGACTTCATTTCTGCTTCAAGTACATCAAGGCGGCGAGCACAACCGACAACTTTCGCGCCCGCAAGACTCAGCATTTTGGCGGTTTCAAGACCGATTCCACCACTGGCACCGGTGACGAGTACAACTTTATCGATGAGTGAGCTCATAGTTTCCTAAATAATATGTTGATATCCATCTGATTTTAGACCTCAATATTTCCGAATATCGTATCTTAGTGATCGAACCATTCTAAATTTCAATCAGACTATCAATCTAAAAAAGGAATGGGAACACTCCTCAGATCAGACATCGATACGATCTTTAAAAGCGTTAATAACTTTCTTAGTCGCATAAATTATCAGACTAACAACTAGAAGAAGCCAAGCCAGTCCTACGTATTTAGAAAATAAGCCGTGAATGATCTCATCAGCAACGAATCCGACTTCGTTTGGCCAAGCAATCCCAGGTGCTGGGATTATCGTGATTAAAAGCGTAAAAATAACCATCCCCCTTAGAAAAATAGACATATCGCTACCATCTAAAATCCCGCGCAAAACTTCATCACTCGCTTGTCGAAACCAACAGCACGGGTGTAATGCTATCGCGCTGGCGATCACAATCGAGAATAAGGAGTAATACGCCCAACTAGTTCCGGGCACAAGCATTGGTAGAGGCAAAACCAACAAAAACGCTAGTTTTTTGTCTGGTTCCCGTACTTTTAAACCATAGACTGTGCCCAAAAGCAATGTGACCAAAAGTAGAAGCGCGCCAGGTACTCCTGGGTATCGAGTCACCCACTCAAGCAGAAGGTAACTACTGTCTAGATTACCTATCTCTGTATTATTTAAAAAATTAAATATCAGAAAAAGGGATTTGGAAGCTGAGTAGTTGGGCGGCCAATCCTGATGCAACGAAACATAGCCGCTATAGGCTAATACATTTTCCAGCCATGCACTGAAGTTTGCCACCATGTCTCCTGGCCAGAGAACAAAACCAATAATAAAAATAATAAGGGAGCAGCCTGCCGACATAAACAGTTGTTGATACCGCCTCAAGAACAAAAATACAATTGCTAAAAGAGCGAAATGTGGTTTCAGACAGACTAAAACAACAAGACTCAACACTGTGGGCGCTGATTTATCTCGAAAAAGCCCCCATGTAAAAACCAGTAAGAAAGGCATAGAGAATCCTAAGGCGGATCCTCTGTCGAGAATAATAATAAATGGTGTCGATCCAACTCCCAACAAAAAAAAGGGAATCCACCGAACCGGTTCTTGACAAAATCTCCCTCTAACCAAAATAAACGCGGGCATTAACATACTGACCCCGAGTAAGCTCAAAAAACACAGCAAAACAAGCCTTTGATCACCAAAAAATCGATCAGCCCAAAAAGCAAGAACATACGGATAATTGGCGGTAGGAGGATAAGGGTGATTGAATAAAGACCAGAGATTTCCGCCGTGCCACGTCGATTGAAGCCATTCGATCGGAGCGTAATAATCACCAAAGCAATGCCGACCGATTCCCTGAACAGACCCATTGCACCAACCGTCATCCACTAAAAAACTGATCTGCTCCGTAACTGGTTTCCCAATATAAAACCCAACAGCTATCCAAAGTGGTAAAACCAATATCCAAGACCAACCGAGAAGTGAAAATAACCAG
This sequence comes from Pseudomonadota bacterium, assembly GCA_018672825.1. Classification (GTDB taxonomy): domain Bacteria; phylum Pseudomonadota; class Gammaproteobacteria; order Arenicellales; family UBA868; genus UBA868. The sequence continues at coordinate 4,348 of JABHUE010000088.1, forward strand.
TCTCCGGATGATTTGGGCATTCTGCTTTACCTAGCCTTAAAATTTTTTGTGCGACCCGTTCAACAGTGGGCATCTGAGTTACAACAACTATGTAATCTGGCCTGCTTCGGCCTGAACATTACAGTCAGCATATTATCTTTAAAATAAAAAAGCCAAAAACTTATAAATCCACCTTAAGTTCCTTGAGTTTCCGTGTGAGGGTATTTCGACCCCAGCCGATCCAACGCGCAGCGTCTTGTTTGCGACCACCGGTAAAATTTAATGCCGTGCGCAAAAGGACTCGCTCAAAATCCGGTCCAAATTCGCCAAGCATATCGTTTTGCCCGCCAGATAATCGATTAGAGACTGCTTTTTCGAGAAGGTGTTGCCAGGTATCCTCGCTTACCGTTTCATCGCCCGCCTGTATCAAATCGACAGGCAGATCAGTGGGTGTAATTGTTTGGCCCGGCGCAACAACCATCAAGCGCCGACAAATATTTTCAAGCTCTCGGACATTTCCGGACCAGCGCGCACGACACAAACGCTTCAGCACCTCTTCATCCAGTCGCTTCGGTTCAACATTCAACTCACGAGCGGCCTGGCCCAAAAATGCGGATGCTAAAGCGGGGATATCCTCACGGCGCTCGCGAAGCGGGGGCAACGAAATACCGATGACATTCAATCGGTGATAGAGATCCTCCCTGAAACGACCCCCCTGCACGCGCTCTGGAAGATTCTGATTTGTTGCCGAGATCACTCTCACATTTGCCTTTAATTCTTCGTGGCCGCCGACGCGAAAAAAGCTGCCGTCTGATAGGACGCGAAGTAATCGGGTTTGCAGGTCAAGCGGCATATCGCCGATCTCATCTAAAAAAAGCGTGCCGCCTTCCGCCTGCTCGAAACGACCGCTTCTTCGCCCCTCGGCCCCAGTAAATGCGCCTTTTTCGTGCCCAAAAAGCTCGGATTCGAGAAGCTCAGCCGGAATTGCAGCGGTATTGATAGCGACAAAAGGTTCTTGGGCACGTGGACTGTTTTGATATATCGCTTTTGCAACCAGTTCTTTGCCCGTACCTGACTCTCCCGATATCAACACATTCATCGGTGAGCTGGCTAATCTTCCAATCATCCTAAAGACCGTTTGCATGGCGGGTGCTTCGCCAATCATTTGACCCACTTGCGGGTTTTCACTCGCCGCCGCGCGGGCGCTCGATTTTTTCTGAAGCGCCTTGGTCACCAGCGCAACCGCTTCCTCGAGATCAAACGGCTTGGGGAGGTACTCAAAAGCACCTCCCTGATATGCAGACACTGCGCTATCAAGATCAGAATGCGCAGTCATTACAATGACGGGAATTTCTGGCAAGTCACTGACCATCTGATCCAACAACTCAAGACCGCTGGTGCCTGGCATCCTGATATCGGTCACGATGACATCAGGCTGGTGCTGCTTGGCATGTGTCAGCACATCGTCTGCGTTTTCAAAAAGCTTGGTTTTAAAACCGGCGTTACTCAGCGCTTTGTCGAGGACCCAACGAATCGACGCATCATCGTCCACAATCCAAACAGTGGCCAACGGTTTCATGTGCTGTGACCCACTGGCAAAAACACACTAAAGCAGGTTTCACTTGGGCGACTTGTGCACTCAATAACGCCATCGTGGCGCCTGACAATCTCCTGAGTAATCGCGAGACCCAACCCCGTGCCATCCGCCCTGCCCGTCACCATCGGGAAAAAAATACGGTCAATAATCTGATCATCAATTCCGGGTCCATCGTCTGTTATTGAAGCTTCAACCACTAATCGATGGCGATGGTTTCTAAGCGTCTTCTGGCGTCTTACCCTTGTTTTAAGGAGAATATTGCCCTTTCCCCGCGTTGCTTCAACCGCATTGCGCACGATATTGAGAATAGCTTGGGTCATCTGCTCTTGATCTCCAATGACCTCGGGAATACTGGGATCATAGTCACGCTCAAAGTTAAGGCCTTGCGGTGTTTCCACAAGCGTGAGTTTTCTGACATGCTCGATAACCGAATGCAAATTAAACGGCTCACTTTTGATTCCGCGAGATCCGCCCATCAATCGATCAACGAGATCACTCAGTCGATCAGCTTCATGCGTAATGATGCGGGTATATTCACGAAGCGCTGGGTCAGATAACTCGTGATCGAGCAACTGAGCCGCGCCTCGCAAACCCCCCAATGGATTTTTAATCTCATGAGCAAGTGACCGAACAATCTGGGCAAACGCGCTTTGTTTTTCCTCTAGCCAGTTGTGTCGGGAAATCTTGGACAGTTGCTCCACTTGGCTCAACTCAACAATAGAAAGTTCGCGACCCTTATGAGAATTTAACGGCGACACGGTGCAGTCGACTTGCGTGGACTCCGCTTGACCAAGTCGGCGCAGCTGACACTCACGAAGGGTTGTTATCGCTCCGTCGTTGGCGGCAATAAGGGCCGCCTGAAACGTCATCCCCAAAGGAAGTTGAGACAACACATCCAGCCCCAACACGCGCGGCGCGCTTAATTGCAATAGGTCTTCCGCTGATGCATTCATGAAACAGATCCTCCGGTCGCGATCGACGACGAGAACAGCGACCTTGAGATTCTCCAGAACTTGGGAGAAAGATATCGGATCCGGCAATTTCATTTAATTTGCACTATTTTGGTGCAATTATAAACGAAGTCAAAGCGGGCGAACCGACTCGCCCGCTAAGGTCGCTCAGACGCTGTAATACAAGTCAAACTCCGCTGGATGAGTCGACATCCGCAGACGCTGAACATGTTCCATTTTCAGGGCGATGTACGCATCAATCATCTCATCGCTCATAACGCCCCCTACTTTCAAAAACTCCCGATCAGCATCAAGTGCGTCTAATGCTTGATCAAGAGAGTGGGCGACCGTTGGAATCTCCCGCTCTTCTTCTGGCGGCAGGTCATAGAGATCTTTATCCATCGGGCCACCCGGGTGGATTCGATTTTGAATTCCATCGAGACCCGCTAAAAGTAACGCAGTGAAGGCCAGGTAAGGATTAGCGGTGGGATCAGGAAATCGTACTTCCACGCGGCGCGCCTTCGGATTCCCCACATAAGGAATGCGGCAAGACGCCGAGCGGTTTCGCGCGGAATACGCCAGCATGACAGGCGCTTCAAAACCAGGCACGAGCCGTTTATAACTATTGGTACTGGCGTTGGTAAACGCATTAAGAGCCCGGGCGTGCTTGAAAATACCGCCGATATAAAAAAGCGCCGTCTCACTCAAACCACCGTACTCGTCCCCGGCAAAGGTGTTATTGCCGTCTTTAAAAATAGACTGGTGGACATGCATGCCGCTCCCGTTATCACCAACCAAGGGCTTGGGCATAAAGGTCGCTGTCATCCCGTGTGCGTGCGCTACGTTGTGGATGCAATATTTGTAAATCTGGGTCTGGTCTGCTTTGGCAACAAGCGTATCGAACTTCACCCCAATCTCGCCCTGTCCAGCGGTGCCCACCTCATGGTGATGGACTTCGACGCCCAAACCCATATCTTCCATGGCCAAACACATGCTGGAGCGCACATCGTGCAAAGAATCAACAGGCGGAACCGGAAAATAACCGCCTTTTACGCTTGGACGATGTCCCGTGTTGCCCTCTTCATAATCGTTGCCCGAACTCCAGGCAGCCTCAACTGAATCAATATGATAAGAAACATCACCCATTTCGTTATTCCAGCGAACAGAATCAAATACAAAAAATTCTGGCTCCGGACCAAAAAAAGCGGTATCGCCAACGCCTGTTGACTTCAGATAAGCCTCCGCCCGTTTTGCGATTGACCGAGGGTCTAGGTCATAACCCTGCATGGTCGCAGGCTCAATAATGTCGCACCGAAGATTAATGGTCGTGTCCTGCATGAACGGATCAACCACCACACTTTCCGGATCGGGCATTAAGATCATGTCCGATTCGTTAATCCCCTTCCATCCGGCAATTGATGAGCCGTCAAACATCTTTCCTTCCTCAAAGGTATCCTCGTCAACCGTCGACGCCGGCACCGAGACATGATGCTCTTTGCCATGGGTGTCCGTAAAACGAAAATCCACAAATTTGGCTTTTGATTCTTTTATCGCGTTTAACGCATCGCGAGCTGATGACATAACTCTATTCCTCAACGGTGTTTGTCCCGAAGGTCCGCCGCCAGCCGACGCCTTTTTCAGGACAAAATGAAATGATTGAATTGTTTCTTTTAACTAAGCAATTCTCGTGCCAGCCCTTAAATCGCTTTTAAAATCAGATTTCTGCTCATTAACGCACTTTTTTAGTGCTTAAAATAATTAATTTGCATTATTTTAGTGCATTTTGGAATGATATTGCTTCGGCATCGAGACAAATTCTCAAATTACAGCTCATGCTAATCACCCGAACGCTGGATGAGTCAGGACCATCATGGCAAGATTTTGATCATCGTGGTCGCGAGAATTTCTGTAGGCACTGTCTGTAGGCACTGATAGAGACGATTATCAATTAAAAAACAGCGAAATTTCTCGCCGATCGATCCCGGATTTTCTAACAGCAGTTAACGTTAACGAAAATCTTTTAGCGATCATTAACCCGTTCATCCGTCCCGCTATAATTCGGGCTCTTGGTTTTTTTGTCAGGAGTAGAACACCGTGCATTTTCAGGAGTTGATCCTGCGCCTTCAGGCTTACTGGTCAGATCAGGGCTGCGTTATTCTTCAGCCATACGACATGGAAGTGGGCGCGGGCACCTTCCATACGGCAACATTCCTAACCGCCGTCGGGCCTGAGCCTCTGAGCGCTGCATATGTTCAGCCCTCTCGCCGACCGACGGACGGGCGATATGGCGAGAACCCGAATCGACTGCAACACTACTTTCAATTCCAGGTTGTTCTAAAACCATCTCCGGACAACTTTCAGGAGCTCTATCTGGGCTCACTTGAAAGTCTTGGAATCAAGTTCACGAAAGATGATGTTCGCTTTGTCGAGGATAACTGGGAGTCTCCGACATTAGGCGCATGGGGCTTGGGTTGGGAAATCTGGCTTAACGGAATGGAAATTTCGCAATTTACTTATTTTCAGCAGGTGGGCGGTCTTGATTGTCGTCCCGTGACTGGCGAAATTACCTACGGGCTCGAACGCATTGCGCTCTACATTCAGGGTGTTGATAGCGTTTTTGATCTCAAGTGGAATGAAAATTTCAGCTATGGCGATATCTATCACCAAAACGAAGTGGAACAATCTGCTTATAATTTTAAACACGCCAATGTTGATGTTTTGCGGCCTCAATTCGATAGCTGCGAGGCTGCCTGCACGCATCTGCTTGAGGAAAAACTTCCACTCCCGGCTTATGAGCAGGTACTGAAGGCCTCGCACACATTCAATCTGCTTGACGCCCGTGGCGCCATTAGCGTCACCGAACGTGCGCGGTATATCGGCCGTGTTCGCAATCTCTCAAAAGGCGTCGCTCAAAGCTACTTTGAGGCTCGAGAAGCACTTGGCTTTCCGCGCGGAAAGCCAAAATAAAACTTTAAAAAATTAATTTAATTTCCGAAGTCGATTTAGCGGTCTCTATCCAGACTTTTTTCTGACCCGCTGTTGGTACAAATCTGGCGAAAAGAAAAAGCAGCCGAGGCACCAAAGGCTCGGTCGCTGGCGCCTGCGCAACGTTAGCTGAAGGCGCTATCAAATCACCATCGTGGTAATCGAGCGACCCGACTACAGTTTCGATTTTGCTCGGTTAGCGCTTAGCGAAGCATCTGATGGGTCCAAAAGCACCATTGCTTGGGCATGTAAAGCAATCTTGACTGATGATCCTTTAGACAAATGATGGCGGTGAAGTGCGCCAGGGCGAAGCTGTAATCGCAACACCTCTCCACCGCTGTTGTTTACGATTACGGAGACCAAAGCTGAACTTCCCATCTCGATTACCTCGACAACTTTAGCCGGCAAAATTGTTCCGAGACTTGACTCGTTCGG
>JABHUE010000126.1 GCA_018672825.1 Pseudomonadota bacterium
CCCCATATCCACGTTATAGGCCGTCTGGTTCCCGAGGTAGATCAGGTTTGTAACCTTGCCTGGTCGCTGATCAGCATCATGGTTACCCTCAAGAACAGATAGCTTAATTTTTTCAGGTCGCAGGGACAGCGTGACCTGATCTCCTATTTTATGGTGGCCGCTGTTTTCAGTTTCAAATAGACTTTGCGCACCAATTCTGCAGGTCACCAGATCATCACTGAGATTTACAATCTTGCCATCCATGAAATTGGTATCGCCGATAAAATCAGCAACGAAACGATTCGCCGGGTGCTCATAAATCTCTGTCGGCCGACCGATTTGCTGAATTTCTCCATTAGACATTACTGCGATTCGATCACTCATCGCGAGCGCTTCTTCCTGATCGTGGGTGACAAAAACAAAGGTAATGCCTGTCTCCCTTTGAAGCTGCTTAAGTTCTTCACGCATTGCCTGGCGAAGCTTTAAATCCAAAGCCGAAAGCGGCTCATCAAGTAAAAGCACTTTTGGGCTCGGTGCCAGCGCACGAGCTAACGCCACACGCTGCTGCTGGCCTCCGGAAAGCTGGTTAGGACGACGATCTCCGAGCTCTTTCATCTTGACCAAAGTTAACACCCGCTCGACGGTGGCCTTGATTTCTGCCTTCGGTTTCTTAAGGCGCTCAAGACCAAATGCAACATTGTCCGCGACGGTCATATGTGGGAACAACGCATAATGCTGAAACACGGTGTTGACTGATCGTCGATTCGGCTCAAGATTCTCGATTTCTTTATCAAACAACATGATCTCACCACCAGACACCTGTTCGAAGCCAGCAATCAGGCGCAGCAAAGTAGTTTTTCCACAACCCGAGGGACCGAGCAACGTAAAAAATTCGTTGTCGTTAATCGTGAGGGAAATGTTTTCAAGCGCCGTGACCGCTTGACTGGAGTCAGGACTGTAAATTTTAGTAACGTCACGAATATCAACTGCAGTAGTCATGCTCTACCTTATATCGTTGGTTGTTGCTTATTATCGGTTCGGTCATGAGAACCACCGATGTCGTAGTCCGGGCCTCGGGAGCAGAAGCTCCTAACTGAATGGCGTCAGAATCAGAAATCAATTGTTTACTGGCTTGATTTTGCGGATTTGCTTACCCTTGTAAAATATAGTTTAAAGATTATTTAAATAGATTTTTCTTATATCTTAACCAAAATACTTCGTGCATAGGGACGAATTGTCCGTTCGTACAAAGCGTTTTTAGCGTTTAAGGCGAGTCCCCAGGCCATGTCTCTCGGAAACCGATCTATCAACACCAAAGGTTAGCATAGACAACTTTATTTTGGGCTTTGTGATCCTGGGTATTTAAAAGCCAAGCCGATTGATCTCGCTACTCCGCTACTGATACTCATGCGCCAGCCTAGACGAAAAGGAATTCTTTGCACTCTTGGTTTTTTTCGCGAGGTATATTAAATGCTCTCATTGTCCGAACAGCGGGTAACAAGGACTTTTTTCTACCGAGATCACTCGTTTATGGCCGTTAAACACTTTAAGAAAGTTTGGGATCAGAAAAGAGAGGTGCTTTCGTCAAATCCGGATAAGTATGCGGTGTCGGTGAAGGTTGACAGTCAACTGGTCGAAGGCTTTATGAGTCGCGTCAAGGCTCGTGACTTTGAAATCATAGTCGATCAGAACAACGGTATGGGCGGAACCAATCAAGGACCTCGACCCAGCGAGTATGTTTTAGCAGCGCTTGCGGCCTGTCAGGAAGTGACCTATCGACTCTACGCAGACGCGTTGGACATTCCACTCGAAGATGTCTCGGTCAGCCTGACCGGCTACTCTGATGCTCGAGGATTTTTCGGGCTAGATGATTCAGTGCGAGCCGGTTTCTCGCATGTCACGGGAGAAATCAACATTCAGTCCTCTGCCAGCGACAAAGAAATTGAGCGTCTACAACAGGCGGTCAACCAGCATTGTCCCGTTCTGGATGATCTGCGAAATCCAGTATCTGTTAAGTTAGATTTGGTCCGCAAATAAATAGTCATAGGTAAACATCCAAAGAATCGATCAAGCTTTTGATTCTCCGGCGTAACAAGAACGCTCGAGCGCGTCTAAGTGCCGGACTGGTGGGGATGGTGGAGCAAAATCGTCACAGGGCGATAATATGCGGGACCGATTTAAAAAAAAGCCGCAAATAATGTATGATCACTCGGCATTTTCAGTAATTTCTTGAGGTAAAGGTTTAATAAAATGACAGGCAAATATATTGATATCAAAGCAGCAGATGGTTCGGGTCAATTCAGAGGATATTTAGCGACTCCTGAGGTGGGCTCGGGTCCGGGAATTCTGCTATTGCAGGAGATCTTTGGCATCAACTGGCACATCCGCGATGTCGCAGACTATTACGCCGAAGAAGGATACACCGTCCTCGCGCCTGATCTTTTTTGGCGCATGGAGCCTAATGTCGAGCTCGGCTACAGCGAAGAAGAGTTTCAGAAGGCCTTTGGGTTCTATCAGCAATTTGACATCGCCAAGGCGATCGAAGACATGCAAGCCTCGGCCTCAGCACTGCGATCCCATGATACGTGCAAAGGGAAAATTGGCGCGGTGGGCTTCTGTCTTGGCGGAAAGCTGAGTTACCTCGCGGCCGCCCATTGCAACATAGACGCTGCCGTTAGCTATTACGGTGTCGGGATAGAGGCAGATCTGGATCTCAAGGACAAGATCACCTGCCCGATGGTGATGCACTTTGCAGAGCTTGATCAATTCGTGCCTGCAGAAGCGCGTGAGGAGATTACTAATGCTTTTTCAGGACGCGCTAACATTGAAACCTATACCTACCCGGGCACCGATCATGCCTTTAATACCCCCGGTCGGGACTCGTACCACAAACCTTCCGCAATGATGGCGCATTCAAGATCGATGGCGTGTTTTCGTCGTGCACTGGGTCCTCACTTCAACCTCAGCGAGCTTTGGGATGCCCATTGCTACCACGAGTTTGCGACGCGGGATGTGGACGCAACCATGGCAACAATGGTCTCAACGCCTTACGTTAATCATATCCCCACACTGACCGGCGGCGTGGGCCACGATCAACTGAAACGCTTCTATAAATATCATTTCGTTAATAACAATCCCGAAGACACGACACTGATACCCGTCTCACGGACCGTAGGCGCCGACCGGATTGTCGATGAGATGATCTTCTGCTTCACGCATACCAGCGAGATAGACTGGATGCTGCCAGGTATCGAACCCACCGGACGTTATGTTGAAGTACCACTCGTCGCAATTGTTTGCTTCCGTGGCGACAAACTTTATAACGAGCATATCTACTGGGATCAGGCTTCTGTCCTTGTGCAGATCGGGAAACTCGATCCCGCAGGATTACCGGTCGCCGGCAGTGAGAGCGCGAAAAAACTACAAGATGAGTCCTTGCCCTCAAATGAGCTTATGAGTACCTGGTCATCAAGCGAGAGTAAACCCATCTAGCGCAGTTGGCATCCCGGATTCACGATTATTTTTAATTACTTAATAAACCATTTTTTAAAAAAGCGCTCCCAGAAGCGCGAATCATAAAAGGAGAAGAACTAACATGGCTATAAATAGACGATCGTTCCTGCAACTCGCGGGAACTGCCTCACTGACTGGGGCAATACCCATGGCATTAAAACCCAGTAGTGTTCGGGCGGCCGGTGACACGCTAACCATCGCTTATAACGTCTCTTTGCCAAGTTGGGATCCAACCACGGGGTTATCGTCGGTGAATCCTGGACTGCAAAGTATCTGGAAATCAGTATTCGATCAATATATTGATCAAAATCCTGATCTCTCATTCAAGCCCGGCGTGCTGTCTGAGTGGGGCTGGAATTCCGACAAGACTCGTGTCCACATGAAAGTTCGTGATGGCGCAACCTGGCAGGACGGGAAGCCAATCACAGGTGAAGATATCGTCTGGAATCTGAATCGGGCCGCAAATCCCGAGAGCGGAAATCCAGTCGGTGGTCTGATTTGGGGCTCTGTCGGAAATCTCAAAGCCAATGGTAATGAAGTGACCGGCGACGTTAATGCCTACGTTGCTGATTTCTTTAAATGGATGGCATTTCTCACGGGCTATATCATTCCTCCTCATTATTATGAAAAGGTCGGTCCAGAAGGTTTCGAAAAAGCGCCTATGGGCTCTGGACCCTACCGTGTTGTTGAATTTGTGCGCGGTTCATTCGTGCGAATGGAGGCCTATGATGGTTACTGGGGTGGTAAACCCGCTTTTCGCAATGTGATCTTCAAATTTGTTACCGATGCAACCAGCCGGGTCGCTGAAGTAGAAAGTGGCGCTTCGGATATCACACTTGCTATTCCCTTTGAAGAATATGACCGTCTCAAGGGAAAACCCGGCCTGACCGGCGTCGCGACACCCGTCTCTGATATTGCAATGATATTTTTTAATGACACAGGCCCGATGGAAGACCCCAATGTACGAAAAGCTGCCGTACATGCTGTCAATAAAGAAGCAATTGTTGATCGACTTCTGCGCGGCTATGGTGTGCCGCTGCATACGCTCCAGGCACCCGAATACGCAGCCTTTGATCCCACGACCACGGTTGAATATAACCCTGATCTGGCACGTTCACTGTTGGCCGCTTCAGGCTACTCTACCGATAATCCGGTTAAATTCGCGATTCAGACCACTCGGGGTTACTTGCCCAAAGACTACGAGGTTATCCAAGCGGTCGTTGGCATGTGGCGAAAGGTGGGTATCGAAGCTGAAATTGAAGTCTACGAGGTTGCCAAACATTATGAACTCCGCGCGACGGATACACTCGCGCCTGCGGCTTTCTACAACTGGGGTGATTCCATTGGAGACCCGAATGACTCGACAGGATTTGCCATGTTTGGTCCGAGTCCACATTCGACCTGGGACACAGACGATCTCGATGCCATGATCGGGCCTCTTTGGGGAGAAAAAGACGAAGCCAAACGGATCGCGGGCTGGAAGGGGGTCGATAAGTACATCGCTGAGAATGCTTACGTACTTCCCCTTTATCAGCAGGTCCAGCCGGTTATTTACCGCTCGGATCTGGATTTCACCCCACACGTCGCGAACTACGTACTACCGTTTACGACAAAACCAAAAAGCTGATTCGCAATTTGGGTTCTGAGCACCGGAGGCATTTAAAGCCCCCGGTGCTCAGGACTTTTTGCGTTTTACAGGCGTAAGTACTGCCCTGCCCCAATGAGTAACTCCTATTTTTTCAATCGACTGTTATTAGCTATCCCAACGCTAGCAGGGGCAGTCACGATAACCTTCATCTTGCTTCGAGTGGTGCCGGGAGACCCCATCGCGATGATGACCGGCCCAGGCGCCACCGAAGCTGATATCGCACAATTACGGGCACATTACGGACTGGACCATTCAATTGCGCATCAGTTCGCTCTATACCTCGGTCAGGTGATAACCGGTGACCTCGGTACTTCCATTAGTCTGCGTCAGGATGTCGGTGAGTTGATTATTGGAAGACTGCCGGTCACAGTAGAACTGGTTCTGATCGCGATGCTCATTGCAGCCAGTCTAGCCCTCGTACTTGCATTAACGGGCACATTCTGGCGCGACCGCTGGCCGGAACGGCTGGTTGACAGCTTTATTGGGATCGTCGTCGCGATCCCAGACTTTCTCTGGGCGTTATCACTGATCTTGATTCTGGGAGTCGCCATGCCCGTCATGCCAATCTTTGGCCGTATGGATCTCACCGTCTCTTTTGATAGTTGGACTAACTTTTATCTAACCGAGAGTCTGCTGCGCGGGGAATTTGAAGTGACGCGATCGGTTCTGCATCACATGGTGCTTCCCGCTGTTTCATTGGCACTGCCATTGATGGCGATAACAACACGAGTTCTGAAGTCTTGTCTTAACGCAGAAATGAATCGCGAATATGTGACGCTCGCTCGCACTCGAGGTTTCAGCCGACTCAAGGTGATCTATAGCCAGGCGCTTCGTAATGCGCTGGTCCCTGCCACAACTTTGAGCGGCGTCCAGTTCACCTTCCTGATTGGCGGCACGGTCCTCGTCGAAAGAATTTTTGGTTACCCGGGAATTGGGAATATGGCCATTGATGCCGTGATCAATCGAGACCTACCCTTAATTCAAGGTCTCGTGCTGACCTTTGCTATCCTGTTTATTCTGGTGAATCTGTTGATTGACCTATTTGTCACTTTTCTCGACCCGAGACTGCGTCATGCCTGACGGAAGACCTGATCTGCCAGTGATGCACCGCATTCTACGGGAACCGCGCGTCCTGTTTGGACTATGCATTTTGGGTCTGATGTGCGTGGCTGCAATACTCGCGCCATGGTTGAGTCCTCACAACCCCCTGGAACAGGACCTACTCTTTTCATTTCTTCCACCGTCTTGGCAGGAAAACGGTGATCCTATATTTTTTCTGGGAACCGACAATCTAGGGCGTGATATTGCATCACGACTTATTTATGGCACACGAACCGCATTAATTGTGGCAATCGTCGCTGCCACGCTTGCTGCGCTTCTCGGCACCATACTGGGCATGATCGCGGGTTTTTACGGTGGCAAAATCGATATGCTGATATCTTGTGCTGTTGATATCTGGATGTCTTTCCCCGCTGTATTGCTGTCAATCGTTTTGGTGGCGGTCATCGGCGCCGGCTTACACGCCGTCATTATCGCCATCGTTATTATCGACTGGACGCGGTTCTGTCGTGTCATGAGAGCTGAAACAATGGTGCAAAAGGAGCGTGATTACGTCTCATCAGCAATCACGATTGGCTTGAGCCGCTTTCGGATTCTTTTTCAGGAAGTGTTACCCAATCTTCTCCCCCTTCTGATTGTGCTACTCACCCTGGAAATGGGAATTGCGATTGTGGTTGAAACCATCCTGAGCTTTGTTGGACTCAGCGTGGCTTCTGATACCCCGACATGGGGAAATCTTATTCAAGAGGGCCGACAATATATTCATCAAGCACCATGGCTCCTCGGACTGCCAGTTGCCTGTGTGGTGTTGTCAGTACTCGGCCTGAATGCACTCGGTGACGGCATCAAGGAAGTTATTGATCCGGAGTCCCGTCAATGACCCATGCGCTGAGCATTAGCGATCTTCATCTCGGGGTACGCAACGGTAACATCCTAATGCCGATTCTGCGCGGCATTAATCTGGATCTGTCTGAGGGTGAAATTCATGGCCTTGTTGGTGAGTCGGGTGCCGGCAAAACCATGCTGGGTCGCGTGATTCTGGATATTCTGCCCCCAGCGGCGGTTATTACATCTGGCACAGTTGAATATCCAACGGGGGCCTCAACACATTCAGCACGAAACCACCGGGGCAATCAAAATCGCGGGCGGATCAGCCTGATCCCCCAGGATCCCATGACCTCGCTGAACCCCGTAAAAAGAATTGGCAAGCAAATGAGTGAAATCCTGAAACTGGTACACCCCGACTCCTCCCATCAAACTCGCAAACGTGCTGAGCAACTCCTACGCGAAGTGAAAATCAAAAAACCTGAACAGGTGCTTCAGCAATATCCTCATCAACTTTCAGGCGGTATGCGTCAACGAGTCCTGATCGCGATGGCCTTTAGTACTGAACCTAAACTGATTGTTGCCGATGAACCCACTACCGCTCTCGATGTGTCAGTGCAGCGTCAAGTGCTACGACTCATTCGTGATCTACAGAAGAATCGAGGCGCGACCATTCTTTTTGTGACCCACGATCTTGGTGTCGTGGCAAAAATATGCGATCGTGTCAGCCTGATGCATAGCGGAATGATTCTGGAACAAGGTGACGTTGCCGATGTGTATCGCTCGCCCTCTCACCGTTATACCCAGTCCCTGCTAGAAGCTATTCCAAGATATGACCAGCCGCGTGAAAAGTTAGCCCCGGTTGCAGAAGATCTCCAGACCGAGTTAATTCAAACAGCTCATGAATATGATCAGCGTCGATAGACCTGAAGTGATCTCTGCAAAACGACTCAGCGTCGCTTTGCCAAATCTGGCAGCGAGGCGGCGTTTTCAGCCAACGCCGATGGTGCCCATTATTCGAGATATCGATCTTCGGGCAATTAAAGGTCAGTGTCTTGGGATCGTGGGGGAATCTGGATCCGGGAAGACGACCTTAGGGCGAACGCTTATTCGGCTATTACAACCCACGTCCGGCACCATTCTGTTTAATGGGCAAGACATCACATCGCTGGATGAAGCGGAACTGCGTCCCATCCGTGACCGAATGCAAATGATTTTTCAGGAACCGCGCGCGGCGCTTAATCCCCGCCGGCGGGTAGATGATGCCATCTCACAGCCACTACTCGCGTATAACAAAGTCACCAACGTCTCAAAAGCCCGGGAACAAGCCGCAGACTTACTCCGGCAGGTGGGACTTGATCCATCGCTGGGCAAGCGGTACCCACGCGAACTCAGCGGCGGACAACTGCAACGCGTCTGTATCGCCCGCGCCATCTCTATTCGCCCCGCTTTGATTGTCGCGGATGAAATCGTCTCGGGCCTTGATATGTCCAGTCAGGCCCAAGTCCTGAATCTATTGGACGACTTAAGAACACAATTGGGACTATGTCTGATTTTTATCAGTCATGATCTTTCAGTGGTGCGCAGTATCTGTGACGAAGTCATCGTCATGCTTGATGGGAGACAGGTGGAGTCTGGGCCTGTCGCGCAGATGTTCACACAACCCAGACGACGGTACACTCAGTCCTTGATAGACGCGGTGCCCCTTCCTGAACCAGATAGGAACTGGCTAAAAACCACGATTGGCGAGACTGAAAATCAAAATAGGGTTAAAGCAATGAACATAAAAGGAACAACGGCTTTGGTGACAGGGTCGAGCAGAGGCATAGGACGTGAGCTAGTTGAAGCGCTCGCCAAGAGTGGCGTCAAAAAGATTTATGCGACAGCGCGAAACATCTCGGATATAGAGGAGCTCTCCCAGTCCTATCCGGATATAGTCAAAACACTTTCGTTAGATGTCACGGATGATGCATCAGTCAATCAGGCAGCCGCGCATTGCCAGGATGTTGATTTGCTGATCAATAATGCTGGTGTTAATAAAATGTCCGCGTTACTCGCTGCCGATGGCATCGATGATGCACGGGCAGAAATGGAGACCAATTACTTTGGCACCTTACGTATGTGTCGAGCCTTTGCCCCTATCCTAAAAAACAATGGCGGTGGCTGCATTGTTAATCTACTGTCGATTCTGTCCAACGTGGCGCTCCCGCTTATGGGATCCCTATGCGCATCCAAAGCGGCAGGCCTTAGACTAACCGAAGGCGTTCGCGCTGAACTTGATGCTGACAATACCCTCGTGATGGCAGTCATGCCGGGCGCCGTCGATACCGACATGAGCCGGGATTTCCCTCCACCCAAAATGCCGCCTGCAGACATTGCTAAAGCTATTATTGATGGAATTTTAAAAGGTGAAGAAGAGATTTTCCCGGGGGATATGGCGAGCGGACTGCGTGAGGGTTTAAAAGCAGACCCCAAAGGCGTCGAAAAAGAGCTAGCCGGCTATTTGCCCGGCTAAGGGCCTTTTCTCTTTCTAAGCTGTGGATCATAGGGCGTAATTAGTATTTCAGGAGGCAAGATTGATGAATTGGACAGTTTACTTATCAGGTGAGATTCACTCGGATTGGAGGCAACAAATAATCGACGGTTCAAAGATTCATAATCTGCCGATCACATTTACCTCAGCAGTCACTAATCATGAAGACAGTGATGCTGCAGGGGACATGTTGGGAGCGGAGACCACCTCTTTCTGGCGGGATCATAAATCCTCAAAAGTAAATGCGATTCGAACGAGGACACAGCTGGAAAATTGCGATATTGCAGTTATTCGATTTGGTGCCAAGTACAAACAATGGAATGCGGCTTTTGATGCCGGATTTTGCGCAGCGAAAAGTAAGCCTTACATCACGCTCCATGATGAAGATATCGTCCATGCGCTTAAAGAAGTCGATGCCGCGGCGATGGCATGGGCCCAAACGCCTGATCAAATCGTGCAGATCCTTAAATACGTCACTCGGGATTAGCAAAAAACGGCGAGCGCAGCTGGTGTACTACAAGAGGCCAATGTGCCAAAACGATAAAAACAGATGCGATTCAAGCCTAGCGTGGTTTTTCTATGAATAAAGAGTCATGGCATCAAGGCAGAGTTGCAATCGTAACAGGCGGCACGGCTGGCATCGGCCTTGAGATTGCCCGAACCCTCAAGTCACGCGGCGCCAACGTTGCCATTGGCGGTCGACGTAGTGCTGAAGCATATGATCATCTGGCTAGAGAAGAATTTTTTGTAGGCACTTTGAACGTCTGCGATTCTGCCTCCGTGAATCACTTTGTAGCTTCAGTAAAAAGCCATTACGGTGGACCCGACCTTCTGATCAATTCGGCGGGTGTATCCCTCCATCAGGAAGTATGTGGCCATAGTGACGAAGACTGGGATCTTGTAATTGAAACCAACCTTAATGGCCCTTTTAAAATGACAAGAGCTTGCCTACCCGATATGCTGACAAATCGCTGGGGACGGATTGTGAATATCGCTTCCACCGCAGCCACAACGGCTGTCCCTACTCATGCGGCTTACTGCGCTTCAAAAGCAGGCTTGCTTGGTCTTACGCGCGCGGTCGCTCTGGAAGGCGCTGATCGAGGGGTTACCTGCACCGCCGTCAGCCCAACCTGGGTGGAAACCGAAATGCTTCAAAACAGCATCAAAAAAATGGCAGAGCAATCAGGTAAAACGCCTGAATCGCAAAAAGAAGAAATCGCTGCCGCAAATCCACAACACCGCCTGGTCCAGCCACAAGAAATTGCGGAACTGGTCTCTTTTTTATGCTCTGATCTCTCGCCGGCCCTAACAATGGAAGACATACAGGTCAATGCAGGCGCGCACTGGTAGTTTGGGTTTTACCTAACAACCCACGCAGAAATGGGTTTTAATGCTTCTCCCTCGCTCAACTACGTTACGTCGGCATCAGACAGTCTTAGAAATCGAATTAAATCGTCAGGTCGGTCGATGTCGTGATGCTCGTGCAGTTGCGAGAAAGTTAAACCTGCTTCGTTGAGACGGGTATACGTGCAGGACAGCACTTCCGAACCCCCCCATGGAATGTTCTGAAAGAGATTAGGTTCAGGCCTCTTGAGGCCGATCAGATAGTAGCCCCCGTCTGCAGCCGGGCCAAGAACCACATCAATGCCGTTATTAAGATCTTGTTCGGCTTGCTCAAAATCTTCAATATTTAAATCAGGACAATCGGTACCGATTAATAGAGCCCAATCATAATCCGTCAATGCCTGATTAAAGGCATTTAACATACGCTCCCCAAGATCCACCCCTGATTGCGCATGCAATGTAACGTCATAGGTCGCACGGCATTGACTGAAAAATGATCGATGCGGGTCAGGGCTACACCAAAGCTGTACCGAAACGTTATGAAATGCCGTTGCGGTCTCTAGCGTGAGATGAACAAGTCTTGAATGCAGTTGAGCAGCTCCTTCTGGTCCTAATTTTGGAATCAGACGTGTTTTTGCCTGACCTGCCTCCGGTGCGCGCGCGAACACGAGAATCACACCATCGGTCATCGCTAGTGATAAAACTTTTTCAAAAGTTTAGGTGAAATCCCAATGCCATACGCGCTGCGTAACAGCCACATCAGGACAATTGTGCGAAAAATACCATTCTGCTCCCATCGTCGACTAGAGGTCAGCAAGGGTGTTTTAATGCAAGCGGGCCGCCCAACCGCTTTGAGGAGCCGACTCAACGCGACGTCCTCCATCAATGACAGATTGGGTATCCCCCCCACGGCTTCCAATGCAGAACGGGTAACAAATATCCCTTGATCGCCCGTTGCAATACCAGTTATTTGCGATCGCTTATTCATGAATCCTTCGACGATGCGCAGAGAATAGAAATGATTTCGGCCGGAAAGCTGAACGTTGAAACGTCCCCAACTGGCGCGGTCAAGCGCCTCAAGAATTAGATGGTCTGCATTATCCGGCACCATCGTATCAGCATGTACGAACCACAAAATAGAATGACGAGCCCGATGAGTACCAGCGGCTAGCTGTTCGGCCCGGCCTCGCGGCGCAGACATCACATGGTCCGCATATGACGCCGCTTTTAGAACCGTGGCGTCGCTACTGCCGCCATCAACTACGATCACCTCATGTCCTCGTTTCCGAAATGCCTGAAGCCTACCGAGCACCTCGGTGATATGGTTTGCTTCATTCAGGGCGGGGACAATAATCGAAATTTTTGGAATAGTCATCGGTGCAGGCGACTCAGCTTCTGCCTCAATAAGTCAACTCACCACCACAGCTACTCCCTGATCCAGCTGTACAACCGTAACAGTGATCGGCCACCCCTATGGGTTGGTCTTTGAGATTCACAGGTCTGATATCCCTAATATGGGGTCGCTTATTTCCATCGATCAGTAAGGGTAATCCCAGCATTTGGTTGAAATCACAGTCGTAAATCAGACCCTGCCAGTCAACACTGATTAATTCGCGACACATCACCTTCGAAAGGTTTTCCGAAGAGAAATTGCCGCGGAGCAACGTCATATAGTCTTCAAACTCACCCTTCGAGACTAAAGTACTGCCGAAACGTTGAATGGGCATATTTACGAGGGTAAACAGTTGATTAAAATGAACCCCATACTGATCATCAAGATGTTGTCGATATTCAACTTCCAGAGTCCGCTGGGATGGCGGCAAAAAAGGGCCTGTCGGGTTATACATCAAGTTCAGTTGTAGACCAGAGTTCGCTTCGCCGTAGCCCAGTCTATTCAGTTGGCGAAGCGCGATGATGCTGTCATGAAATACGCCTTTTCCACGCTGACTATTTACATTTTCCTCTGAATAGCATGGCAATGAGGCCACGATTTCGACTTCTTGCCCGGCAAGAAATTCGGCTAGATCTTCCTGACCTGACTCCAGCAAAACGGTCAAATTGCAGCGATCAATAACCTCAACATTAAGCTCTCGCGCGGCAATGACAAGACGACGAAAATACGGGTTTAATTCCGGTGCGCCGCCCGTCAGATCCAGTCGCTTCACTCGACTCTCATCAAGAAAATCAATCACGGCATCGACAGTATCGGATGTCATCACTTCGGTTCGATTAGGTCCTGCATTGACATGACAATGCGTGCAGGACTGATTACAAAGATATCCCAGATTCACCTGCAGTGTTTGAAGACGCTTTCGCCGTAAACGTGGAAAATCCGTGGCGCTCGGATTCAATTTAGACAGCATATCGTGCAAGACTCAACCTCTCTTAATCAAGCGCTACGGCGAAACTAGCGTCTACCCAAGCTGTCATTCCTTCGCGCACCACCTGAAAATCATTAAAGCCCTCGCGCTCAAGTATTCGAGCCGCCTTCCCGGACCGCTTATGTGAGCGGCACACAATCACAACTGGACGGTCTAAATATGGAAACAACTCGTCGACTCGCGTATCAAGCTCGGGTAGTGGAATGTTTAAAGACTGAGGAATATGACCGTACTCGCCCATAAATTCATCCCGCGAGCGCACATCCAAAATCAACATATCCTGTCCAGATAATAATCTCTCATTAAGATCATGGACATCCAACATTTGATTCTGGCGCAGGCGCTTGATAAATCCAGGCAAAAAAACAGCTAGCGCAAGAAGTCCTATTGCAAGCAGGCCTTTTTGGATCAGCCCCTCGCCCCCTGCGATCAACTCACGACCTGCAAAACCGATATAGGTATAAGCCACCGCGCCTGGCGCCATCGCAAAAAATGTTGCAAAGATGTAATGCGAAATCCGAATGTGAGTGAGTCCAAGAGCATAGTTGAGAATATTAAATGGCAATAAAGGCACTAATCTGACAAATGCGATGAACCGCCAGCCTTCTGCTTCCACACCACTCTTCAACCGACGAACCCGCGAACTCGCTTTCTGCTCTACCCAGTCTGCTGCCAAATAGCGAGAGATCAAAAAAGCAATTATTGCGCCGATCGTTGCACCTGTCAGACTATAAAGCACACCCCAAACCGGGCCAAACATGGCGCCACCCGCCAGAGTCATGATGGACCCGGGTAAAAACACCGCGGTACCGACAGCGTAAACCCCGATGAAAAAAAGTGGTCCCATCTCGCCAAAGCGACGAACTCCTTCCTCCAGCATCTCACCGCTCACACTGTCTCGATAAGCAAGAGCAATGCCAAGTCCGATGATAATTAAAAAGAACAACAGGAATCGAATGACTTTCTTATTCACAGTAAAAGCTCAAAGAGGGTTACCTCTGCGCGGTTTGCCACACTCTAATCAAGGGGACTTATGATGATCGACAGTCAATTCATCTGGTTTATTTCGAAACGGCAGAAGCAGAAGTCCTTGGATCGAAGTGACATCCCTGAGTCCGCGATAATTCTGGATACCGACTACCATTTCCTCATGACCGGCTCGAGGCTGCTTACGATACGTACCAAAAAAGCGATCCCACAAGGACAGGTTGAAGCCAAAATTTTGATTCGACTCGTCTTCCTCAACCGAATGATGAATCCGATGCATGTCTGGCGTCACAATTAACAGACGCAAGTTCCGATCCAGGAATGCGGGAAGCTTCACATTTCCATGATTAAACATGGACATCGCGTTCAGAATCACCTCAAACATCAATACGGCTATCACAGGTGGTCCGAGTATTAAGATGGCAGAGAATTTGATTAACATCGATACAATAATTTCAAGGGGATGAAAACGAACGCCGGTCGTGAAATCATAGTCTAGGTCCGCGTGATGCACTCGATGCAATCGCCAAAGAGCGGGAATCGTATGCATCAGGATATGTTGAACATATATAACAAAATCCATTACCACAATCGATATCGCAACTGCTGCGACAGACGGCAACTGAACATAATTCAGGAGTCCCCAACTGTGCTCGCTGGCAAAAATCGTGACACCAACGGCAGCCGTCGGAAAAACAAGTCTTAACAAAACACTGTTAAAGACCACCAGTCCAAGGTTATTCCCCCAACGAACGATCTTTGAAACAGTAGACGCACGGCGCGGCGCAAGAACCTCCCACACGGCCATTAGAATCAAGACGCCAAAAAAGGAACCCATTCGGACTGCGGTCTCGTGGGCTGTTATCAGTTCGCTAATGTTCATTGACGCCTATCAAATCGACTCATAAAACTTTTAACTAAAGTTTTCTACCTTGGCTTAATTTTATACTTTATTACGTCAATCTTAAGTTGGTCATCAAAAATAAACCTCACTTGACGTCTCGAACCTGGTACCTAAATTTTTTAATACCCTGCCACGAGGAAGCGACGCTCGAAATACGTGTCTACTGTAAAATTAAAGTGTTTTTTAAATGTTTGTCATGCATTAACTAAAGGTCGGCGACCCACTCTACACTTATCTATGTCCCTTTATCGTATTTTTGGAATTCTTCTTGCCTCTCTGTCCTGCTCAGCACAAGCGGAGTTCGATGGTGAAGATGTCCATCTACCATCTCTCAACACAGATAATGTTGCCAAGACTTTTTTCTCCAGGTTCACCGTTTTGAACTATGACGTCAAAAAGAAAGAAGAGATTGCCATTTCAAAGTTTTCAGAATTAATTGCACTAAAGGAAAAAAAACAAATCGTCGAAACAGATGACGTGATAGAGGATCTGGTAAACAGTTTTCTAAACACCCCCTACGGTCATGGAGAAGGCGAAGGGCGATGGTGCGGCATCAATACAAGAGGATGCGCCCATATTCAGGAATTGCCGTTGTTTCGAACGGACATTTTGAACTGCCAGACCTTTGTGCAATCTGGTCTCGCCTTAGTTCAGAGTCATTCTTTGGAGGACTTTAAGACCAACTTTATTGCAGTGAAATATGGTGCAGCAGATCATTCGAATCAGATTAATTATTTCAATCGGAATAACTTTGTTAGCGCTAGTCTTAATGTGAATCTACGACGAATTGGTTTCACGGCTGAGCCTTTGTACTCAACTGTGTTAGCGGGTTTACAGGAAACCAGTTCAGCACTTATTACTCGCAACAATTGGTTTGCTAAGCAGTCAGAAACGGATCAAAAACTAAGAAACCATGTGATGGTCCAGAATGAAAATGATGGCGAGGCGATGGCAAATCGATTTTCTGATGCCTATCCTCACGACTTCGCAAGTTTTCAGCCAATTATTCAGCCAATCTCATATCTCCCAAAAGCGCATTTTTTTACGGTTGATAACAACAGTGGTGAATACACCGTAAAGACGGATCTATTTGAAGCACTTCCAACGCCTGCTATTGTCGAAGTCATCCGAGATCCAAAAAAATGGTTAGTTGGAGGTGCTCCGATCTCACAAGTCATTGGATCGGAACTCAATGTCTCTCATATGGGATTTTTGCATAAAAAGCGATTTAAGCACCTCGAAGAAATTACAACACTGATTAAGTGTCATCTCAATAATGATAAACAAAAAGTATGCGTTGTGAATCCGCTGCTTTGCAACGAGAAAAAAGGGTGTGACGAGGTTATGTTTTCTCATGCGACTTCCGCTTACCCGAACGGCTACTTCTTTTTTCGTGATAAATCCGGCAGTTATCATTGCGCATCCAAACTGCCGGATGATGATCAACTCGATCAAGGCTTTTCCCCAACGTCATGCAATCGCGTGGTATCAATGCCGCTCGGAAATTACATGCTTTCAGAAATGTACGGAGGATTTCCCTTCCTTGATTCAGATTCAATTCTGGGCGTCCATCTTGAAAAAATTCGTTGGGACCCATAGACTTACTGTGGCAAAAATTAGTAGTTAATTCAGTCAAGTGCTCGCTTATCAGCAGTTCTGAAAAACGCTTGCTTATCGTCGTGGTTCGAAACCTTAATCGAGCGCATTCGTATGTATCAAAAATTAAGTTTAAAAAATTTAATCAACATACACGGCTTTAATTGTGTTGATCAAACTTGAGGAAAAGACCATGCGACGACGAGGAGCGCTTTTAGTTTTTCTTGGTTACGGAGTTTTTCAGCTCTGGCGTAACGACGGGAATCTTGATTCCTTTATCGATCACATATTCGGCATATTTGCCTTTTGGGCAGGCATTTCTGGAGTTGCGATCTGCAGCATACTGGGAATCTTGATGCTTTTAAAAGGATCCTCCGAACAGTGTTCGTCTGCGACCCAGCGAAATAGTGGTGAATATACTGATACCCTTGGCCAGGGAATCATGCTGTTTATTGGATGTTGTGTTCTAACGATGGTAGGACTGAGCAACTATGACCCATCCGCCACAGTCGTTCCATGGTTCAACTAGAAAGGCTAAATGAAAAACTCAAATCTAGTGATGAAGATCTAATCTGGACAATAAGCCGCATACTGTCGCTGGGTCGCAATATGACCGGCAATATGTTTTGCGTCGTGCCATACCCCCCAAATAAAAGACGAACCCCTTCGGGATAGCCACGGCAATCCCACAAAATAAACACCTGGCTCGGAGGAAACGCCGCGCTGGTGAGTGGGTTTACCGTCTCCATCCAGGGCATCGACCTGCAACCAGCCATAGTCACTTAAAAATCCTGTTGCCCAAATAATGCTTGTAATCTGACTCCCCGTCATATCGATCTCTCGAATGGGATGGGTTATGCAGTCAGGATCAGGTAGCGTTTTGCGGGCCTCTGGCTCTTCAGGCAGATCAAGACCATTGCGCCTGATATATTCATCAGCAGCATCAAGCAATGAAAAGTAGCTGGTATCGCCATCCAAAATATTGCGATTAAGGTCATCCTGAAAATAGATCGTTTTTCCCTCAAAACCTTCTGTCAGGCCAACAAGCGTGACGCCTCGATGAGCAAGCTCGCGAAAGTCAATCGTGAATCCCCCATGGGAACCGCTAACCGCAATGGTGACGTGCTCCTTGCCAGGCTCCATCACTTCAAGATCCCAAAGACCAAGCACCCCCAACCACCACACAAAATCTCGGTCCCGATAACTCCGGGGAGGTCGCTCATGAGGACCCACGGAAAGATAGGTCTGTTTGCCTGAGCGTTGTAACTCATCCGCAATTTGCACGCCTGAAGAGCCAGCACCTACAACCAATACATTCCCTTCTGGAAGCTGTTGTGGATTCTTGTACTCCGACGAATGAATCTGAAAAATATCTCCAGACGGTCTTGTGATCGGTGGAAAACCAGGATTCTGAAATGGTCCGGTTGCCACCACGACTCGAGCCGCATCATAGATACCGCGAGTTGTTTCAACCTTAAAGCCGGGCCGGGAGGTGTTTCGGCTTACTCTCGAAACACAAACTCCTTCATGAATAGGCGCATTGTGCTGCTTAGCGTATTCGACAAAGTAATCGACCGTTTGGGATTTGGATGCAAATTCATCGGGCCCAATCTGGCCAAACTCGAGCTCAGGGAAACGGTCATGCCAGGCTGGACCATTGGCCACCAAAGAATCCCATCGCTGTGAGCGCCACCGCTCCGCAATACGATCACGCTCCAAAACGATATGCGGCACCCCAAGATCACTGAGATGCTTACTGGTTGCGATACCCGCTTGACCCGCGCCAATCACAATTGTGTCTAGTTGATCTGACACGATAACTAACCCCTGATCTTCAAAATCTCAAAAATTGCGTCTAATCGATAGCCTTAAGTCAGAGTAAGCAGAAAATCTTCATAGGTCTAATACTTAATTCATAGTATTTGCATAAATTTATTCTATGAAGAAGCTGAATTGGATTAGAGAAGTACCAACTCCGATGAGCCCGCGGAGATACTATATCTGCTCGTATTATGGTTACTGTGTTATGGTCATTTCGCATATTTAAGATTTACTTCGGGCTGCCGAAGAATCTGTATATTTTTAGATCGCTCGGTTTTTAATGACGGGATCACTCAATCAGAACAAATAGCATCGAGGAGAAAATCATGTCCTTCAGAATCGCTCTAACTCTAGCCATCACGTTCTTTTATTCGTCCGCATTCGCAGGCGCACTCGATCGCTCGGGTCAACCGCTGGATGCCCTGTTTCATAAAGGCGGATACGCGGAGTTTTCTTTTGGATCAGTCGACCCCTCCGTATCGGGTTCGGTGGTGGGTCGAGAATCGGGCGATATGGCGGATGACTACACCCAGATGGGGGCTGCCTATAAATTAGACCTAAATGAAAAATGGTCATTTGCACTGGTCTATGATCAGCCTTATGGCGGGAATGTTAAATATCCGTCAGGCACGAACTACCCTTTTACCGGCTCAACTGCAGTCCTTAAGTCCAATGGGCTCACTGTAATTCCTCGTTTCCGGATTTCTGATCGATTTTCAGTATACGGTGGTATTCGGGGGCAAACTCTCAATGCAAATATTGGGATTCCAGCCGTCAGCAATTACAAAGGGGAAGCGAGACAAGACGAGGGATTCGGTTACGTGGTGGGCGCATCTGTTGAGAACCCTGAAATCGGGCTACTTGTTCACCTGACGTATGGGTCTTCTATCGAACATAAGCACCAGACGACCGAGACCTCTACGGCGCTTGGCGCGACACCGGATTCGGTTACGGATATTGAAACACCACAATCGGTAAATTTCACTTTTCGGACCGGAGTTGCCACTGATACATTGTTGTTTGGCGGTATTCGATGGGTGAATTGGTCTGACTTCGCAATTACACCCCGGGATTACAAGCTCATCACAAAAAAATCTATCCTTTCCTACGATAACGATGTCAATACATTCAGTCTTGGTATCGGTCGCCGTCTGACCCCAAATTTTGCGATGTCTTTTTCGGTGGGCTACGAGGCCAGTGAAGGAGAATTGGTCTCCAATCTGGGGCCAACCGATGGTCGCACCGGTTTTACGCTCGGACTTCGTTATGAAACTGGGAATATGATTATCTCTGGAGGGCTCAACTACACAATGGCTGGCGATGCAAAAACCAATGCAGTCATCGGGACCTCAAGCTTTGAGGATAACGATGCGATAGGTGTCGGCATTAAGTTGGGTCTTAGGTTTTAACGCAAGAAATAATTCACAATCAATAACGGGCCCTCAAGAAATCAGAATGGGAGTACCCATTCTGATTTTTTAAAAGCTCCAAACCATCCCTGAACAGCGCGCTCCACGGTCTCAGGAGCGCGGTTACTCCACAACGGTCTCCATCGATACAAAAGTCGACGTCGATTCCACGTTTGGGAGCGATGAGATATTCTCGGCTAACTCGACCCGATAATCCTGAATATCCACAGTTCGCACCTTCAGCAGATAATCAAAACTACCCGCGATCATGTGGCATTGTTCTACGGACTTGAGTTTACGTACCGCCCGGTTAAATCCATCCAGCGCAGTCATGCGCGTATCCTTCAAAGTCACCTGAACAAACGCGATATGATCTTGGCCTGTTTTAGAGAAATCAACCTTCGCCACATAACCTCGGATGAACCCTTCCCGCTCCAACCGTTTCACGCGAGCCTGAAGCGGCGATGGCGACAGCCCAACCTCCCCGGATAATTGTTTGAGAGTTTTTTTACTGTCAACGCAGAGTTGGTCCAGTATTTTTTTATCTATGTTATCCATTTATCCTGTTTTTTATCTATTTTCAGTTTACAAAATTATTGATCTCTTATTATTAAGTTTTTAAACCTTTTTTAACAGATAATTTAGAATTTTTTATATTTAAATTAATGTAAATTTTTACCCTCCATAAAATATTGCAGCACAGCTATGGCCACGCTTTCAAAACAAGTTCCGCTCGCTACCGACTGGACTGCTGACATTCCTGCGTTTGTATCGGGTTCGTCTTTGCGCTCATCAAGCATCGTCGACCTCCTTCAAGCCCCTGTATTTTCATCCCGGGAACGCGAAGATTTACTAGACCATGCCAGATTTGTTGCAAAAGCGGCTCGTGGAAATAGTCGAATCATCTCTGCCGAAAAGATCATGGCGATCTACAAGCTTTCTACTGCAGAGGGTCGGATGATTCTTGAGCTTGCCGAAGCACTACTCAGGATACCCGACGATACCACTCGCGATCTTCTTATTTTTGACAAATTGGCACCAGGACATTGGCTTGCGGGAGACGCAACAGGATTCGTGCGAGGTATGGAATCTGCACTCGAACTCGCGAGCGGGATCGTTCGGTCTAAATATTCCCAAGGTCTTAAAGCACTGCTTTCGAAGATTGGGGTACCAACGGTTCGTAAAGCAATCGAAACCGCTATGCGCCAGATGGGAAGTCAATTTGTTTTTGCCGAAAACATTGATGAGGCGATCAAAAAGTCTATTGATCAGAACACACTCTTCTCTTTTGATATGCTCGGCGAAGCGGCTCGATCCACCGCAGATTGTGATCACTATTTTGACGCCTACCTAAACGCAATCAACAAAACAGGGGGGGCGGCAAAAGACAAACGGGTTAATCAAAATTCGGGCGTCTCGATAAAACTCTCTGCATTATCATGCAAACTGCTTCCCCGCTATTGGTCAGACAATCGCAAATACACAATTGATCGAGCACTTACTCTTGCGACTGAGGCTCGTCGGAAAAATATTCCCATCACAATAGATGCGGAAGAATTCTCCCGGCTTGGTCCTACTTTGGATGTATTTAAATTCTTGCTTTTACATCAGGATCTTCGGAATTGGGAGGGTCTTGGACTAGTGGTTCAGGCGTATTCCCATCATGCCGAGGCCCTGATTAATTGGCTCGAAACGCTAGCGCACGAAAGACAAACCAAGATCTCAGTGCGACTCGTGAAAGGTGCTTACTGGGATACCGAAATAAAGATCGCTCAAGAGAAAGGACTCAAGGACTTTCCGGTGTTCACGCAAAAATTCGAAACCGATCTTGCGTATCTCAATCTCGCCAAAAAACTCATGACGGCTTCGCAATATTTATATCCGCAGTTTGCAAGCCATAATGCTTACACACTTTGCGCCGTTAATAAAATTGCCGACAGGACGGTGTCAGCACCCTATGAGCTTCAAAAACTTCATGGCATGGGTGACGCTGTTCATCAAGAGTTAAAAAAAACATGCCATGCGCCTTTAAGGGTATACGCCCCTGTTGGCGAGCACCATGATCTTCTCGCATATCTTGTACGACGGGTGATAGAAAACGGTGCAAGCTCATCTTTTATGAACCAGCTTGCGGACCAATCAATCGATATCAAAACTCTTGTGACTGATCCTTATGGATCTTCCCTTAACATCAACTCAAATATTATGTCCGGCGATCAGCTTTTTATGCCTGATCGTCTGAACAGTTGGGGATTTGACATCGACAATCTCGACGCCATCCGGGATTTTGAAAAATCTACATCAATCAAGCGACTGTCATCTAAACCCATTGAGTCAAGCCACCAGCAAATTATTGATGCTTTTGATCAAGCGGAATGTTCGATCTGGAAAAAATTCAAGATATTTGAGAGAGCGGCCGTTTTGGATCAGATCGCGACTGAACTAGAGCGCGCTTCGGAGGTGATTTACCAAATACTCACCCATGAGGCCGGAAAAACCATGAGCGATGCTGCTGGAGAACTTCGCGAAGCGATTGATTTTTGTCGTTACTACGCCTTACAGACCAGAACGCTAAATCCTGCCTCAAAGGCCCGCGGCACGGTTGTCGCCATCTCCCCATGGAATTTCCCATTAGCAATATTTGTCGGGCAGATTGTCGCCGCCTTAGGCGCAGGCAATCCCGTACTTGCAAAACCTGCTGAGCAAACGCCTCGCATTGCAAGACTTGCACTATCGTTAATGCACAGAGCAGGCCTTCCCGAGAGCGCGCTGCATCTTCTTTTTGGCAGGGGTGAAACAGTAGGCAATGCCCTCAGTGGAATGGGGCGAGCCGACATGATTGTTTTCACCGGATCAAATCAAACTGCGAAACATATTGAATCCGCAATCGGTCGTTCGTTAAAACCATCTGCCCCGCTTATCGCCGAAACAGGCGGTCTAAACGCGATGATCGTTGACAGCTCCGCTCTTCTTGAGAGAGCCGTAGACGACATTCTCGTCTCTGCTTTTCAATCAGCGGGACAACGGTGTTCAGCCCTGCGAATGCTCTATATACAAGAAGACATTGCACACCGGTTGACTCAAATGATTTGCGAGGCTGCCGCAGAATTAAAAGTAGGTTCGCCCAATAGAACCGACACCGATATCGGCCCCGTTATAGATGCCCAAGCAAAGCGCTGCATTGATCAGTATGTGTTTGCGGCAAAAGTAGATCAACGCTTGATCTGGGCAGGCGTAACGCCGCAAGGCTGTTTCTGCCCACCCGCCATTATCCGGGTCGACGGAATTGATGATCTTGAAAAAGAAGTATTTGGACCTGTTCTTCATCTAGCGACATTTGAAGCAGGGCAAGAAGAGAATATCGTTAATGCAATAAATCAATCGGGGTTTGGACTCACCTTTGGACTCCATAGTCGCATTGACAAAAACATTAAAAAAGTCAGCTCAGAAATAAATGCCGGAAATATCTATATCAATCGCAATCAAATTGGCGCGATCGTAGGCTCCCAACCCTTCGGGGGAGAAGGTCTCTCGGGTACCGGGCCAAAAGCGGGCGGACCCTGCTATCTTCCCGCCTTCTTGTCTCAATCTGCCACTACCTCAGCACTGGTTGCGGGAGAAATTAAAACCACGCTACCGGGGCCCACC
This sequence comes from Pseudomonadota bacterium, assembly GCA_018672825.1. Lineage (GTDB taxonomy): Bacteria > Pseudomonadota > Gammaproteobacteria > Arenicellales > UBA868 > UBA868. The sequence goes on from JABHUE010000126.1 coordinate 23,648, forward strand.
GGTGAATTAAATACCTACTCGACTCAACCGCGAGGCCATATTCTCGTTTTGCATCCAGATTCAGCAACCCGGAGAGAATTAGCCCAGATAGCCAAAAAATCTGGAAACACGGTCACTGAATCTGCCGTCCTACCGCCCGACTGTGCTGAAAATTTCGATGCCGTCATGACTCGACTTGATGATGACAGCGTATTTTCGAGCCTAGCGGCATTGCGAGCCCAACCAGGTGAAAGAATAATCCCTGTCATTTCTGATCAAGGGGGTTATATCTGGCTTAAAAAAGAAAAACATATCTGCAGAGACACCACCGCCTCTGGAGGCAATGTTGACCTCCTAATGTCCTAGGAGCACTATCAGAATTGATTGATGCCCCTAAACTGGTTTATAACGTCTAGTCATTCCAACCACTGAAATTGAAAACGGGTAAACATTTTACGGCTCGCCGTCTCTGACTACTCGTGCATTTTTCGCTCTAGCTGATATAAATTCTTATGCCCTCAGTATCTTTAGCCGAAATCGAGACAACAACACGAGCCGCCCTGGAAGCCCATGGTGCGGACACCTGGATCGCTCAAGAGGTCGCTAAAGCCGTGCGAAAAGCAGAAGCGGTTAGTAATCGTATCTGCGGCCTTTATTATCTAGAGAGCTACTGTCAGCAGCTTAAAACAGGTCGCGTAAACGGAACGGTGGAGCCCACTGTAAGCCGACCGCAGCCGGGAAGAGTGGTTGTTGATGCTAAATATGGGTTTGCGCAATCGGCATTTTCCCGTGGTTTACCAGAGGCGATTTCAGCGGCGAAAGAAAACGGCATCGCGAACTTCTCGATCTGCCACGCGCACACGTGCACATCGCTAGGGTTCTTTACCGAACAGATTGCCATTCGTGGCCTTATCGGTATCGCCATGACTAATGCCTCTGCCATTGTTGCGCCACCGGGCGGAAAGACACGGGTCATTGGCACCAATCCCATTGCGTTTTCTGTACCTGATGGAAACGGCGGCATTGCAATGCAATTTGATCAATCGACGACCACCGTGGCTCTTGGGAAAATCACAATGGCAAAAGCGGCAGGTGAGCGCATTCCTGAGGGATGGGCACTCGACAAGGAAGGTAATCCTACTACTGACCCAGAAGCTGCTATCGCGGGATCACTAATAAGCATGGGCGGCTATAAAGGTTGGGGTTTTGGTCTGATGGCTGAAATTTTGACCGTAGGTATGAACGGCGGCAACACCAGTCAGGATGTAAAACCACTCAAAGCGCCGGAGGGGCCCCCACATGATTTGGGTCTCTATTGTCTATTGATCGATCCTGATAGCTCCTCCGATTTTTATAATCGCCTACAACAAATAGCCGATGCAATTGCGCAAGACGAAGGCGCTCGCATGCCGGGTCAATTCAAAGTGGAGCAAGACCCGGTTGAACTTGAAGAAACGGTGTGGGGGAAAACTCTTGAACTGGCGGGGAAATAACCGCTGCGATCACAACACTATCAAACATTCTTGAGAAACCGGTTCACCTTTTCGGTCTCGCTCTTTGACAGCCTTAATCCCTCTTTAGTTCTGCGCCACAGAATATCCTCTGCTGATCTTGCCCACTCATTCTCAATCAGATACCTGACTTCAGATTCATATAGGTTGCCGCCAAAAAATTCACCGAGATCATCGTAACGCTTCGCATCTTTCAGAATTTTTGATCCCAAATTGCCATACATCCGCATCAGTCGACGAGCATAACGCTTGGAAAGAAACGGATAATCCTCTCGCAATCGACCCAGTTCGCCTTCAAAATCTAGGTGGTCGAATGAACCGCCCGGCAGTGGACGTGACCCTGTCCAGGAAGGCGGCAACGGATCGAAAAAATCAGTCAACTTATCCATCACATCCTCAGCAAGCGTTCGATAAGTCGTGATCTTGCCGCCTAGGATGCTAATCAGGGGTGGCTGATTTCCAGTCCCTTCTGAGATCACCTGATAGTCTCGGGTAACCGATTGAGCGTCCGAACTGCCATCATCGAATAACGGCCTTACAGCCGAATAAGACCAGACAACGTCTTCAGGCTGAACCGATTTCTTGAAATAGTCACTGACCGACCGGCATAAATACGCCGTCTCGCTCTTGTCAATCTCGATCTGGTCAAGACTCTCACGGTGCTCCTCATCGGTTGTGCCAATCAATGTGAAATCGTCTTCATAAGGAATAGCAAAAACGATGCGCCCGTCCGAGTTCTGCAAGATATAACAACGATCATGATCATACATCTTGGGCACCACGATATGACTGCCGCGAATCAGGCGAATCTTTCGATCTACCGCCTCACTGATGACTGATTCGGTCATCTTTGAAACCCACGGGCCCGCTGCGTTAATCAGAACCCGCGCGCTAAACTCCCGGGTATTCAAATCGGCATCACGTGTTTTGATCACCCAAAAATCATGTTTCCGCTGCGCGGTGACCACTTCATGGCCAACGAAAATTTGCGCACCACGGTCAGCGGCGTCTCGCGCATTACTAATGACTAATCGTGCATCATCAACCCAACAATCAGAGTACTCAAATCCAACCTTGAAGTCTGATCGAAGTGGTTCCCCAACCTCGTCTGAGCGAAACGCCACCTTCCGGGTTTTTGGCAAATCCTTCCGGCCACCTAGGTGATCGTAAATAAATAGCCCAAGCCGAAGCAGTGCAGCTGACCTCAAGCCATTATGATGAGGCAGGACAAATCGCAACGGATAGATCAGGTGGGGTGCGATTCCCCAGAGTACCTCGCGCTCAATGAGGGCTTTTTTTACCAGATTAAACTCATAATGCTCAAGATATCGAAGCCCGCCATGAATTAATTTGGTCGACCCCGACGAGGTTTTACTGCCTAGATCATCTTTTTCCGCAAGACCCACTGAAAGTCCCCGACCTGCTGCATCCCGAGCGACTCCACAGCCATTGATTCCACCTCCGATAATAAACACATCAAACATTTTTTCCTCAACGTCGGTCATCTATGAGCCGCAATCAGGACTTGTGAAAATTCGGCAAAACCTTTACCCCCAAATCCTTCGGTCACAAAACGGGGAAGCGTTTTGAGTCGCCCCTCGAATGCTCGAATATTGGCGACCCCGACCGAGTGTTGAAAAAAATTAAACATCGGAGCATCGTTTGGAGAATCACCAATAAAGATTGAAGTTTGGCCGTGAGTATCAAGGTTTAAGTCGAGACATCGGTCGGAGAAAATCTTGGTCATGGATAACTTGTCATAGTCGCCAAACCAACCATTAACATGTATTGAGCTCACCTTTGCCGTTGCGCCGACTTTGTGAAAAGCACCCACAATCATCTCTATTTCTTCTTCAGTGAGACGAGAAACATCTTCTGCAAAGTCAATCGCTAGGTCCGTCTCGCGATAGGACTGGTCCGCCGATATCGCGCAATTGGGCACTTGATCCAGAATAGTTGACGCGAGTTGGGACAATTTTTTCTTTTTCTGCTCTCGGTCTTCTGGCGCATCTGCATAGAATCGCTCCATCCGGCGCGCTTTCTGATCATAACGAAAATAAAACGCTCCGTTCTCGCCCACAACACCTTGAACGGGCCAAAACCGAGCGATTAAATCGCACCAGCCTGCCGGACGACCTGTAATCGGTACAACCGCAATACCGGACTTTTCAAGTGCTTCTACGGCCGCATAGGCATTCGCGGTCAACGATCCGTCTTCCGTTAATGTGTCATCAATATCCGTGAATACATAACGAATCTCTCGCAATACGTCTCGCGACACCTCAGAAATTGGTCTCAAGCTAAGTCTCCGTTCACTTTCCGGCCCGGCCGGCCGTCATTCATGACAATTCAATCATCAAGGGTTGGTGATCCGATGCGCTCGTCTCGGTATTTACAAACAGGCGGCTCAATTGGGTCACACACTCACCTGCCAGAAAAAAATAATCCCGGCAGTGAGGACCTTCAGGCCA
>JABHUE010000066.1 GCA_018672825.1 Pseudomonadota bacterium
AGAGTGTGGAAGGCATCATTATGGGTCGGGCTTTGCAGGGCAGTGGTGCGATAGCAGCGGTCGTTTTGGCGCTTGTGGCCGATTTGACTCGCGAACAGCAACGGACCAAAGCAATGGCGTTGCTCGGGATGAGTATTGGGGCTTCATTTTTACTCGCGCTCATGGCGAGCCCATTCCTTGATCAGTGGATTGGGATGAGCGGTATTTTTTGGTTAACCGCCGTACTCTCAATTCTTTCAATTGGAGTGGTCGGATTGTTTGTTCCCTCACCCATGCAAAACGCCTCTGATCCCGGACTAAAAGCGACAAAGCGTTATTTTTTAGAGGTGCTGCGGGACGCTCAATTACTTCGCCTCGATCTCGGGATTTTTGTTTTACATATGACCTTAACCGCACTTTTCGTTGTCATTCCATTCTTGATAATAGAAGTGCTAGCGGTCGGTCGAAACAGTCATTGGCAGGTGTATATACCGGTTTTACTCGTTTCGATTTTGCTTATGGTCCCGTTGCTTATTTTGGGGATGAAGCGACAACGCACGATTGATGTTCTGCGATTGGCAATTGCTGTTCTGGGCCTCGGGTTTTTGATTTTATTTGCCGGCGGGACCACAGCGAGCGGCATTGTTGTTGGTCTTGGTGTATTTTTTATTGGTTTTAATTTGCTTGAAGCAATGCTGCCATCACTTTTAACCCGTATCGCGCCGGGTTATGCAAAAGGAACCGCGTCCGGTATTTACAACACCTTTGAGTTTTTGGGGGTGTTTATCGGTGGGGCGATCGGGGGCTTGATGTTCGGGAGTTTTGGGGCCACCGGCGTTTTTGGCTTCTGTTTGGCCTCAAGCTTACTGTGGCTCGCGCTTAGCGTTTCTGGCCCAAAACCGGAGCTGCGCGATAGTGTCACTGTTTATATCGACCCTCATCAGAGCGGCGGAGCGAATGCGATAGAGCGCGACCTTCGTCGCTTGGCGGGCGTTGACAGTGTAACCGTGCTTCTTGAAGAAAAAATTGCCTATATTAGAGTTGATGATGAAAATTTCGACCCAAAACAGCTTGAACGTATCGATGGTGTAGCAAGTTCATCGCGTTAGCTAGCAATGCAGAGCGGATCATTTAAAATTGTCCTACAGCGCTTCGGCTAGTTTTTGAAAATCATTAATCAGTTGAATGTCCTGGGCGTCATTTACGGGCTGCGGTTGAGAAGACAGTTTCGTGATGACAACTTGATTCAACGGGTCGGCATAAAGCCACTGCCCATGGATACCAATTCCTAATAAGGCGCCGCCTTTTGCTTGCGTACGATACCACTGGTTTCGATAATTACCGTCTGGCAAAAGTGCTGAAAATTCACCTCGCTGCCATGCTGTTTGATTTCCCTCGTTGAAGGTATCGTGAATCCATCGGTGGGGCATTACATTTTCCGAGCGCTCTGAATCCACCTCACTTAAAGCAAGTCCGAGTCTTACAAGATCGTGAGGGTGAACGCATATTCCGCCCGCAGACCGCGCAGTTCCCTCGGCGTCGACAGTGACATAGGCATCATGAGCGCATCCCAGGGGTTGCCAAATGTGATGGCTGAGGAGGCTAGCGTAGCGTTGACCCATAGCGCGCTCGAGAACAAGACCGAGTAGATCAGAGTTTGGCGACAGGTATCGAAACAGGGTGCCGTGGGCTTTTCCGTTGGATTTCAGCGAGAGCAGAAATGGCGCAAGTCCTTTGAACGCTTTTGTTGACGAGATCGAAGGATTCCAGCCAGTCGCAGAGCGGTAGGCAGCAAAAGTGCCTGATTGGTCAAGATAATCTTCATTAAAATCAATTTCGGCCTGCATATCGAGCAGATGTTGAATTTGGCAATTGGCGTATCCGCTGCGGTGACTCTCGGGCAGATAATCCTCGACACGTTTTGTTGGATCAAAATATCCGAGGTCCTGAATTTTTCCAGCCAACATGCCGGTGATTGATTTGCTAACGGAAAAAACGATGTGTGGCTGATTGGATAAATAATATCTTGAGCGCCAATCACAAACTAAAGCGCCATTTTTTGCAATCACGAAAGCATCGGTGTCACTCGCGCTTAACCAACGATCTAAGTCTGATTGGCCGACGATACCTGCCAGGTCGGTTGAGTTCAGCGGGTGAAATTTGAGTTCACGAGGCTGACTCGACTTTTTGACGGCTTGGGTGCCGATAAATTCTCGGACGTTATGAAAAGAAAACTGGCTCTGCGGGCTTTCTCGCCAGTTGGCAAGTGATATCTCTTCTCTAGGGAGTGAGTGATTAGCCTCAGTCATTCTGGATATTGGGTCTCAGTCCCTTGCCAGCAAACCATGCGGATGCGGCGGATTCGTATGCCAGGCCGGCCTGAAAGACATCTTTATCGGTATAAGTGCGCCCGATAATCTGAATACTGGTCGGAACGCCATTACTGGCACGTCCTGTCGGTACCGTCAGGACCGGGCAACGACTTAAGGAGTTAAAAGGTGTGGTCATCGGCCAACCCAAAACCGGGTTCACGCTCTTACCGTTAATCATGAGCGTATCCTGCGAGTGGTCAAAGTCGGCTCGCACGGCTGGCAGTGCGTTGGTCGGACAGACGAGCACCTGATACTTTTCCAGCAAGGGGCCGACGGTTGCATACATCTCGTTAGCAACTTCCAGGGACTGCAGAAATTCTGCTGCAGTTGATTTCTGTGCCTCCTCGGCCCATCGACGCACATAGTTTGTCATTTTATCGGCATGATCCTCAAGGTAAGTTGCCATGTACGCCCCAAAGATATGTTTCAGGTACGCCATGCCCGCGTCAAGCACTCGGTGATCCCAGCCGATGTCAACTTCTTCGACCGTTGCGCCTAAGTCTCGAAATACATCCAGGGCATTCAGTGTGTTTTTCTGCACGTCAGGATCAACTTCAAAGAAACCGAGATCCATCGAAAAGGCAATTTTCCAGTCTTTGATCGGTGGGTAGTTGCTAGGTAATCGCAGTTTGGGCCGAAGGCTCGCTATATCTTTCGGGTGCGGTCCACACATGACGTTCTGCAGCGCGATGGCATCGCTGACATTTCGTGCCAGAGGGCCTGTGTGGCAATAAAAATCCAGATTAAATGGAGGGTCGTCGGAGTTGCGGCCGTATGGAGGTTTGTATCCGACTAAGCCACAGCATCCGGCTGGATTTCTGATCGATCCAGCAATATCAGAGCCCGAAGCAATGGTGCTGGTGCCGGCGGCAAGCGAGGCCGCGGTGCCGCCGGAAGAGCCACCTGGCGTGAACTCCGGGTTCCAGGGATTCCGAGTGGCGCCCCACAGGCGGGACTGAGTACAGAAGGCGGCGGAAAATTCTGGGGTTGCAGTTGGAGCGTGTACGATCCCGCCGGCCCGCATAATCCGCTCGTTGCCAACCGAGGTTCTGTCTGCGACGAAATCCTTCATG
>JABHUE010000020.1 GCA_018672825.1 Pseudomonadota bacterium
AAAATAATCGCCACCGTACGCCCGTTGATATCACGGGTCTCAGTTTGACCTACCCTCCCTCCTTCAGTCGCGATAACCACACAAGTGGATATCTCGTCGAGCCCCTCTACAACCTGCAAGGCAGAAGGTAAAGGTCCAACCAACGCAACAATTCCTGATGAATTAAAAGAGACGAGTGAAGTGGGCGTCACATCACCACGGATCGCCTCTCTCAGCGCGTTCATTCGCGCCTGAGATATTTCTGAATGGTGGGATAAATTTATCCCGAGAAACTCTTGAACTGCATTACTGTCCTGCGTACTCATATTTTCTTTTCCTGATCGCTAATATCACCGGCTAACCGTTCAGACTTCTGAGTAAAAGTCTCATCCATTTTATCTTTCGATAAACCCAATTGATTAGCCGAGACGGGGTGCTCCAGTTCTTTTTCGCTGATCGACTCACTATCCGGCACATCGTTCTCAGTGTCACCATCTTGCATCTCAGAAGACGTCTCGTCGATTTTTTCATCTTCCTCATTCGGTGACGCTTCTTGCTCGCAACCCTCCGACGCGCCGTCGTCGGCCGTTACCAACTCTGCCTCTTTTTCGGCTGCTTCACGCGCCTTGCGTTCCAGCATTTCTTGCTGATGACGCATATCCGCCGTAACAATATCGCCGAGAGGCTCAAAAACGGTAAAGTCGTCATCGTAGTCGTCCAGTCCATCTCTGACATTAAATCCCGCTCCATGGAATAATTTTCGGAGCGCGACCTTTCTGAGTTTCTCGCTAATTTCTGGCGAAAGAAATCCACTGAAGTCGTCATCCTCCCCGAGCGATTCGACTGGAGGCATGTCTTTATCGGTGAGCGGTGGATCAACTGGCTCCTCGCTCGGTTGGTCAAGATTCTGCTCATTATCTTTGGCTTCATTGGTCGACTCGAGGTCGCTGTCCTGCTGTTTCAGCGCTTTTCGACGCGACCAACGCCCTAGAAATGCCTCGTCTGAGTCACTCATCATCAATTGTCGTCTTGTAAATCGTCATCGATCAACTGGCTGTCGCATTGGTTTCCAGGTCTCGTCTACCCATTTTTTCCTTTTTCGCTTGTGCTTCTTTTCCGGATAATAATTTTCAAGCACCCATCCCTCAACCCACTCATATATCGGCGCTGGAATCGGCAAATCAAAAACCGGTGTATCAACCTCCATGTACGAAGTCATCTCGCTATAACTCAATGTCACAAGCAAAGGTTCGAAGGTATCTTCTTCTTCGTCTTCAGCGCCAATGACAAATACGGCAGGCTTGGCACCCGTTAAATTGGCATAGTAACTCTCTGCTTCATCGTCAAATAATTCGATGAAGTAACCTTCGTGGAGAAATTGTTCATTTTCCTCATCTCGATAAATACTGGTGCAGGACATCCCTTTTTTTGTTTCCCTCGCCGGCAAGACACCAACGGCAGACCAACTGTCTACCATCCAGCGCTTGTCCGGATAGGATCGCCGCTGAACCACGATCGACACTGGAAAACGATTTTTCATCAGAAATCTTGGGGTTGCCTCTCGAACGAGAAAGCCTCACTATAACCGTGGTTCATCAACTATCTCAACATAACGCGTTACATAACCATGCCTGCAACAGGGGAAAACACTCAACAAATAGATCAGCCAATTTTGTCTGATCAGGGACTAGACCCTACCAGGCCAGTCAATGCCAAAGACGAGTTTGGAGAAGAACGAGCGCTTAACATCGCCGGTGAGTATCCATTAACGATAAAAGTAGACGATGCTGAAGTGGTCACCTTGATGACTTTGGGCACCTATCCTGAAAAGTTGACCCTTGGATACCTTCGAAACCAGCGACTAATTGATGATATTTCGGATATAGCAGAGGTTAAGGTTGACTGGGAACGGGAGACGGTTGATGTCTTAACTGCGCAGGGAAAAGGTATCGTCGATCTGCATGAAAAAATTTCAAAGCGCACTGTTACGAGCGGTTGCGGACAAGGTACTATTTTCAGTTGCACCCTCGACAAGCTTTATGACACCCGCCTCCCGCGGGTCGAAATAAAACAATCCACCATTTATGCTCTTCTCAAAACGATTAACTCGCACAACGAAATTTATCGAGCGGCAGGCGCGGTCCATGGGTGCGCCCTTTGTGATGGCGCCAATATTCTTTATTTTGTCGAAGATGTCGGACGTCACAATGCAACCGACACGATCGCCGGTGAAATGTGGCTTGATGGCATTTCAGGTAACGATAAGATCTTTTACACGACTGGAAGACTGACGTCCGAAATTGTCATGAAGGCAGCCCACATGGGCGTGCCCGTACTGATTTCTCGCTCGGGCATCACCTGTATGGGTTTAGAACTTGCCCAAGATCTGGGTGTCACAATGGTTGCCCGAGCCAAAGGTCGCCACTTTCTGGTCTATAACGGAGACGACACCGTTATTTACGATGAGATACCGGAAAAGCGCTCGTAACTACAGGATTAATTCAATCACAATTAAACTGGAACCGCCTGATACCATCCTGAGGATTCAACCAGTCCGATTCCTACACCATACAGTTCCGATAGTCGGTCTGCGGTCAATACATCTCGCTTAGCGCCGTCTGCCCAGACTTTACCCTCATTGAGCATGACAACCCGAGAAATCTCGGGTGGGATTTCATGAATGTGATGCGTTACCAACACGAGCGCACAAGCTGATCGAATCAGGTCGCGCATGGTCTGCAAGTAGCTAAATGTTGCGGCCAGATCCAGTCCAGTTGTAGGCTCATCGAGAATTAGATTAGCCGGTCGATTGACTAACGCTCGCCCTAACAGCAAACGACGTTGCTGACCTGAAGATAATTCCCCGAAAGCCCGATCCGCGAGGTCTGAAATACCGAGCCGGGTAAGCACTGCGTCCACCTCGTGACGTTGACTCTCTGAAACCAATTGATGGCCCCAAATGCCAACACTGCTAAAAAATCCTGATAGCACGACTTGATAACCCTTCACCTCAGGCGAATAAGTCTCTTGCAACTCATTGGAAATAATCCCCAGTTGCCGGCGAAGAGACCAGATATCACCTCGCTCCTTACCCAGGACACGCACAACCGGATGCTCCTTCCAGATTGGATATAAATCTCGAGTCAATAATTTGAGTAACGTGGTCTTCCCGGCACCGTTCGGACCCAGAATCGCAACACTCTCATTCTGCGCTAGCGTCAAATTCAGTCCGTCAAAGATCGTGTTCTCACCGCGAACCACTGTCGCGTCATTTATCTCAATCAGCGGAATCGAATTATCGGTCTTGTGCTTGTGAGCGCTCATATTCGTCACGCTCTCATGAAAGCTTTATGTCGTCCTCAATCATTACATCAACTTCTGTGCTGGATAGCTTTAGCTGAACAGAAGCCTTTAAAACTTCAGTGCCATCAAGCTTTCCGCTCGCAACCCCTGCTCGGACGGCTTGTTCAATTTCGCGCTGGGATTGAATACCCACTTTTTTAAGAAATTTACGCAGTTGAATATTAAAAACATCCTCATCCATGATCACTCTCCTGAACACGTCGTTTAAAAATTGAAATTGATCCCAGGTAGTCGTTGAAAATTTCTACCTGAAATATCCAAGGCATTATTGTCAAGATTGGTTATAAGCTAAAGGCAGCGCTTGGAAATTTCACCTTTACCATCACCCAAACGAGCTGATTCGCCAGACTGTGCGAACTCAAAACAACTATTGATGTTCTTTTTTCAGGCCGCTTGATAAATGCAACATCCAGTCTACAACGAAGTTAACAGCAACCGTAAGTCCCGCTATTGCAACAGCAGGCAATAAAGGTGTGATGTCGTTATAGGTAATGAGCGTGGCGTTCTCGCGCACCATTGATCCCCAATCCGCGAGCGGTGGCTGGATACCCAACCCCAGAAAACTCAATGATGCAATAAACAAAAACACAAAGCAGAATCTCAATCCGAATTCGGCCAACAACGGAGCCGTAATATTGGGCAGGAGTTCTTTACGAATAATCCAAGCCATGCCCTCTCCTCTTAAACGTGCCGCCTCAACAAACTCCATCACGACAACATTCATCGCAGCAGAACGGGATATCCGAAATACTCGAGTACTATCCAAAAGAGCGATAATAATAATGAGCGAAGGAATAGAGGTGCCAAAAACCGTCAATAATAAAAGTGCGAAAACCAGGGAAGGAATTGCCATCAAGATATCAACAATACGGCCTATGACCAGGTCATACCATCCACCCAGAATAGCCGCCAACATCCCAAGCGTTCCGCCAACGACAAATGCAAGCAATACGGTCGCAAAAGCGATGCCGATCGTGTTTCGGGCGCCAAAGATCAAACGAGTCAACATATCCCGACCAATATTGTCGGTGCCTAACAGATATTCATCAGACCACAACTCGTAAGAGGCGCCAACAATTGAAGTCTCTTTATAGGGTGCCAACACAGGTGCGAACACCGCCACGACAACGTAGCAAATGATAACCAGCACGCCCAGTTTTGCGGTAAGGGGGGCAGACCAGAGCGTTTTTAACA
>JABHUE010000052.1 GCA_018672825.1 Pseudomonadota bacterium
AGAATGATGTCGGCGCCCATCAGGGTTAGACACCTTGCCGCCTCGGGAAACCATTGATCCCAGCAGATGAGCACGCCGACTTTGCCGTAACGGGTATTCCAGACACGAAAACCGGTGTCACCCGGGCTGAAGTACTCTTTTTCCTGATATCCGGGTGCGTTGGGGATATGTGATTTTCTGTAGACCCCAAGAATGGTGCCGTCCGCATCAGCCATCGCTACAGAGTTGAAATAGACCTCACCGGCCTTTTCAAAAAAACTAATGGGTAATACCACCTCGAGATCTCTCGCGAGTTTCGAAAAACGCTTAACGACTTCACTTTCGCCCAATGGGCGGGCAAGGGAACGGTGCTTATGGCACTGCTCAATAGGGAAATACGGTGTTTCAAACAGTTCCTGGACAAGGACAATAGACGCGCCGCCGGAAGCCGCCTGGCGCACCAGGTTCTCCGCCCGATCCAGGTTTTCATCACTCTCCCAACTGCAGGACATCTGCGTCGCTGCTACCCCTACGTCTGTCATCTCACCTAACCCTCGTTGCATCACACCCGATGAAGGTAGGCATGTTACTACATTTTCATTGACTCAAATGTTCTTCATCTCGTCATAAAATCTGCTGATTCAAACAGCACCATACGCATGAACCCATCCTTTCCTACTGACGGTTTCAAAATTCCATTGCGATATTTTGCCGCCACTAAAAAGGAGAGGAGTGCTCAGTGTCTAGATCGATAGGGTGGGAGGTCTACGAAGACGACAAGGTCCTCAAGATTGCTGACAGGATTGATGAGGAGAACAACCCCTTTGGAATCACCGCATGTCCCAAAGTGGTCATCGCCAGGCGATTGATTTCAAAAGGTGGGAGGTAAAAGTTGGGGTCAAAGCGTCAAACACTACTATAGTAGTTTAGGACGCTAAGACTGCTACCTTGCCGAGGCCGGGGTCGAGAGTTCGAATTTTTTTCCCGCTCCAGAAAATGAATGATTAACGTTTGTTTTAGAGCCTATTTGGAATCTATTGAATCTATGGATAGAATGATTCGAGGAGATTCCTATGGATTTTAGCTTCGGTAGCGTCATTCTTATCTTTCTGATTGCAGGGTTCGCCTGGCTGATCTGGGCGTATAACGGGTTTATTCGCCGCAAGAATGCGATGCGAGAGGCCTGGAGTGGAATCGATGTTCAGCTCAAACGCCGCCATAACCTCATTCCCAATTTAGTCGAGACCGTAAAGGGTTACGCGGGACATGAGCAGCAAACACTCGACTCGTTGACTAAGTTACGAGCCGGGGTGAGCGATCGAAATGATGTCGCAAAGGTGGCTTCTCATGAAAATATGTTGAGCCGGGCGCTCGGAAGTATTTTTGCAGTATCAGAGAACTACCCCGATCTCAAAGCCAATTCCACATTTCTCGAGCTGCAGCAACAACTCGCTGAGACAGAGGAGCAAGTGCAACTTGCACGCCGCTACTACAACGGCGCCGTGCGGGACTGGAATATTATGGTGGAGTCATTTCCGAGCAACTTAATCGCTTCGGGATTCAGATTCCATATTGCTGAATTCTTTGAAATTAATCTCGCAACAGAACGAGCGGTGCCCCAGGTAAATTTCTGATGCCTGACGGCTTTCGTCGACTCTTAAAAGGCGCGCTTGTCTCGATATTTCTTTTTTCGCCGCCGTGTATTGGTGAAGAAAAGATCCAGCAATTTTCCAGTTTGATCGAGATCCATACCGATGGCGCTCTTACCATCACTGAGAAAATAACTGTTGTGGCCGAGGGGCAAAAAATACGCCGAGGCATCTATCGTGATTTTCCAACCCGCTACCAGGACCGCTCGGGAAAAACCAAAACAGTTGGGTTTCAACTTCGCGACGTTAAGCGGGACGGAAAGAGTGAGCCTTTTCGCCTCGAAAATCTTAACAACGGCGTTCGGGTATATATCGGTCGAAAGGATCACTTTTTGGCGCCAGGGCAGTATTCCTATGAGCTGATCTATCAAACTGATCGACAGTTGGGTTTTTTTGAAGACCACGATGAACTGTATTGGAATGTGACTGGCAATGACTGGGACTTTACAATTGACCAGGCTGTCGCGACGGTGCAGCTTCCCGTGGGGATTGCTGCGCAAAATGCCGAATTCACGGCGTATACCGGGATCAAGGGCGAAACCAATCGAGATTACCGACTGGACACCCTAACCGACGGCCACGCCCGATTCGAGACCACTCGTCCGCTTTCGCCGGGATCGGGGTTTACGATCGTAGTGGGATGGCCAAAAGGATTTGTAGCAGAGCCCGCAACGCATCAACGCCTAAGTTACTTTCTTGAAGATAATCTAGCCTTGGTCGTCGGATTTAGTGGCTTTTTTCTGGTTGTGCTTTATTTTATGTACGCCTGGAATCGCGTCGGCCGGGATCCTGCCCGGGGCACTATCTTTCCTAGGTTTGAGCCACCGAAGGATTTATCTCCGGGCGCTGTTCGGTACATCATGCGAATGGGTTTCGACAGCCGTGTTTTCTCTACGGCATTGATAAGCATGGCGGTAAAGGGCCGTATCCGTATCGAGGAAACTGATACCAAGAAGACAATTATTCACCGGAATGCAGATGAAGGCGGCACGCCGCTATCTTTTGGGGAGCAGATAATTTTCAAGAAACTATTAACGAATCAGGAAAGTTTTGAACTTGATAAATCTCATCACAAAAAGATCCGCAGCACGCGGGATGCTTTCAAAATGCGGCTTGAAGGTGAATATCATCGCCATTTCTTCTTCAAGAATAGGCAATGGCTTATTCCAGGCATTCTGATCTCGATTCTGACAATTATTGGGGTCGCCATGACCAGTTCTAATCTGCAATCAACCTTGGGACTGGGTATTCCGGTATTAGTGATGTTTGTCTTTTTGTTTGTCGCTCGCTCTATCTGGCAGCAAGGTCGACGGTTTCACGCGATTATTTTCGGCGTAATTGCGATAGTGAGTGGTCTATCGAATATTACCTTCGCATTTTTTAGCAATAACCTAATCAATGTTCTGATTTTGCTAATGTTGATAGGAGTCAATTTTCTTTTTTACGCATTAATGAAGGCTCCTTCCAGTGCGGGTCAAAAGATTATTGACGAGATAGAAGGTTTCAAAAAATATCTTGTTACCGCGGAAAAAAATCGACTCAACACGTTAGGCTCGATCGATCAGCAACTGCTTTTATTCGAGAAATACCTTCCCTACGCGCTCGCATTGGATGTTGATCAGGAATGGTCAGAAAAATTCAGTGACGCGCTGGATGAAGCCACCACGCGTTCGGACAATCACTATCGACCGAGTTGGTATCATGGCCGATCATGGAATACCCGTAATCCGGTCGGCTTCGCAAAATCACTGAGTAGTTCATTGTCCAGCACTCTTGTCTCATCGGGGTCCGCACCCGGCTCATCGGTGAAAGCGCTTATGATGCGGAAATAGTGTTCGGCGTGCTGAAAGTAGCTTTCCGCCAGCACGCGATCGCCACTTGTCGACGCATCTCGAGCCAGGTTGAGGTATTTTTCAAGCACCTGGTTAGCGTTGCCGCGGATCCGAACCTCGGGGCCGTTGCTATCGAATGTCTGGTTGCGGTTCGGGGTCCCGGAGCGGCGGTTACTACTGCTACTATTATTATTACCGCCGCGACCCCGTCCACGCTTGGTGTG